>JAHQWS010000042.1 GCA_029856295.1 Promethearchaeia archaeon | reverse complement strand
TTGTAATTATATAGAATCTTATTGTAAAATATTTAAAATTATGTTTATTCAGAAATAGAGTAAATATAAAAGAAATTCTTTTATCGTGAATTACCTTAAATGTCAAAAATAATTGAAAAATTGGTTAAAGAAGATTTAAGTACTAATTAAATGCTTATTTTTTAATGGTAGCTCTTTCTTTAACCAAGGTGGGTATAACTTTTGGACCCAATTTACCTTCTTTCAGCATTTTTGCCAAGATTCCTTTTAATTTAAATTTTTGTACTTTTCCTCTTCCTGAGAGTGGTAGCTCAACACCAAATGATACAAATCGAGGCACACTAGGACTCGAAATATTTCCATAACAATAATCAACTAGATTCTGTTCCGTTATACCATCGTTAACATTAGCGACTGCTGCCACAACTTCTCCGTATTCTGGATCTGGTACACCTACAACTGCAACTTCTATAATATTTGGATGATTAAGAAGATATTCTTCAATCATTACTGGATATATATTGAATCCCCCATAAATTATCATATCTTTTTTTCGGCCTACAATTTTATAATATCCATTTTTATCTACAATTCCAAGATCACCGGTATGCATAAATCCATCTTGATCTATAGCATCTCGGGTCTTTTCTATAACTTTGTAATAACCTTTCATAACATTATAACCTTTGACACAAATTTCTCCCTTTTCTCCTATCTTTACAGGATTATTCTTTTCATCTACAATTTTAATTTCCATTTCTGGCAAACTTTTACCAACACTATTCGTTCTATAATAAAAGGAATCCTCTGGGGATGTCATAGTACAAAAGGGTGATAACTCCGTCATTCCATAGCCAATAATGATCTCTGGCATTTTAAGAGCTTCCATTATCCCTTTCATCGTCTCGGGAGGACATGGTGCACCTGCGATTATCCCAGTTCTCAGACAAGATATCTCCCATTCAGGATGTTGCTCTTTCTCTCTAATATATCGTATAAAATGTGTGGGAGTACCATGTAAGATCGTTGCTCTTTCTCTCATTACTGTTTCTAATGCAACTTTAGGATCTTGATCTCTTAATGGTATCATCGTCGTCCCTGTTATGCATGCTAAGGTAATTCCTACTACATTTCCGAAGACGTGAGAAAATGGGACAGGAATAACCATTTTATCATCATGGGTATTTTTCATATTTTTACTTGTAAAAATCATATTTTTGATGATGTTATAATGACTTAGTTGAGCACCTTTAGGTATACCAGTTGTACCACTTGTATAAAGAAAAAAGGCCGTATTAAATCGATTTAAGGTTTCTTGTATTTTCATTACTTTATACAGGTCATAATCGTTCTTGTGGTTCATTAATTCTTTCATGAAATAGATTCCAGTCTTATATCTATATTTATTAGGAAGATCATCCATTACAATTATCTTCTCTAAATTTGGATAATACTCACATCGATCCATATCTATTTGCTCAAGATAATCAGATGTGCATATCACACCAACCGAATCAGAATGATTTAAAATAAATCTCGATTCTTCTGGTCTATACCAATGATCCATCGGAACTGAAATAATCCCTAATTTTAATAATGCAAACCAAGCCAACATCCACTCATAGCGATTTTGTGACCATATTGCTATTTTATCATCTTTCTTAAAGCCGAGATGGTAAAGTACACAAGTAAATCTCATAATGTCTTTATGAAACTCGCCCCAAGTTTTACGATGTCCGTTAATTATAACGGCTTCATCATCAAAAAAAAATTCGGCATTAAGATCTAAGAGATGTCCGAGTGTAAAATTATTTTTATCTACATACTCCTTTATTTTTTCCCATATAGGCACAGAAGAGAATAATATACATCAAACTCCATTAAATTTTGAAAATAGATCTTAATAATTTTCGGAATCATGCATACTATTTATCTTTTCCTAAATCAAATGATCAAAATAGTTAAGAGATATTTAATTTTTAAGCAATCTTATTTCAACGTTAATAAAGATAATCCTAATTTTTCTAATTTAATCATTTTCATTTTTAGCTAATAAAATTTAAATTTAAAAAGATTGAATTATAAATACTAAAATTTAAGTATTTTACATTTAAAAATTAAAAAACAAATAATATTTGGATAAGTGGAGTTATTTGAACAAAAAAACATATTATAAATACCTCTTTATTATAGGAGCGATTTTTAACTGGATTATGGGTGTGTCATTTATTTTTACGTCGATATTTGATCCCGCTATATTTGAAGAATTTGGTAGTTCATATCCGCCTACCCTGTTCTTTTTGCATTCTCTCCTGGTGTTAATAATAACTTTTGGAATCGGGTATTTCATAGTTGGGATGGATATTTCTAAAAACCACGGATGCGTCATACTTGGCATTGTTAGCAAATTGCTATTCTTTATGATGTGTGTCATATATTTTCTATTAGGCGACCTCTTAGTAATTATTGTTATCTTGGGTTCATTAGATTTCATATTCGCATGCCTTTTCATTGAATTTCTAGTTAATTTCAAGAAATTAGAGTAACAAAAATAGATCGTGAAACGCAGATTTCACGAAAAAATTAAGATATCTACAATTTACAATTTTTTTTTATAAAAATTTGATGACTCTACAATTTCCAATATTTCTAATCTCTGCTGATTATATTCTATTGTCTATTACTTTTTCTAAAGGGAATTTTATCCAAGAATTTTTAAACTTTTTCTTACGTTATTTAAATCCCTTGAGCATGAACCAATCAGATATGATTATTATGAAGCTTGATCGGCTATTCTACGAGTTAATTCCATAAACGCATCCTCCACATTTTGGCCAGTTTTAGCAGAAGTTTCGATATAAAAACTTCCTTTACTTTTTGCAAACTTTTTGGCATTTTCAGAATCTGTCACTGATCCTATTTCTTCAATCAGATCTACTTTATTTCCAATTAATATAAAAGGCACATCCTTATCTAAGAATTGAGTCATTTCTGGATACCATCTTCTTATGACTTCCTGAAATGTATTCTCTCTTGTTAAATCAAATACTAATAAAGCCCCAGCGGCTCCACTATAAAAATTCTTTCTCATGAACCTGAAACGTTTTTGACCAGCTACATCCCAAATCGTAAGTCTTGCGATACCATCATCAATTTTTAATTCTTTGTTTAAAAAATCAACACCAATCGTCATTTTGTAAGATTTAGAGAATTTGTTATGGATAAATCTCATGAGAATGCTAGTCTTTCCTACAGCACCAGGTCCTATTAAAATTATTTTAAAGCGATATTCCATGTTTTAAAACACGTAATTTCTGTAGATAATAAATATCAATTTGATTCAAAAATATTGAATTACATATAGAATACTTATAATAAAAAGGTTTTATTTTTAACACTATATTATTTTATATTCTTAGGATAGAGAAAAATCAAGGAATATTGCTATGATATTGGAAAAAACAGTCGAGCTTGTTAAAAGTATATATAAATATCATAGAATAATCCCCCCAATAGTTAATAGAGTAGTAATAGGTTTAGGTTATACTGGAGTGGAACTTCTTGCTCTTTCTTATAGTCCATTTTTAGGGTTGGCTTATACATTACAAAATGAAATTAGGAATAAAACCTGTACTAAAACCAATGTAGCAGGTACGCTTACCAAAAGATCTCTATCTGAATTACTGGATTGGTCCTATGGACCACCTAGTTTACAAAAGATAATTGGTATCGCAACTCTAAACGCAACGTCTCAGCATATTCTCGAAATTATAAATCCTTACCGAAAACTTGAAGAAGATTTAATGGATCATCTAAAGATTAATAAAAATTCGAAAGTTATTTTTATCGGGCAAATTATACCCTTAATTCAAGAGATAAGCAAAATTACAAACTCCATAACTATTATAGAGAATAATATTTCAGAACCAACATCATTTAAAAGATTTAAAATTGCTACTAATATAAATCAGTTAAAAGAAGAAGAATTAAATACAAACGTCTTATTTTGCACCGGAACAGCATTAATTAATAATACAATGGAGGAGATACTACGAAGGTTCAAAAGAAAAGCTCAACAAATTATACTTATAGGGCCCACTGCTAGTATGATCCCTGATATATTGTTTGATTATGGAGTTGATATCGTTGCGGGAATGAAAATCTTTAATACGGATTCCACAATAAAAGTGCTACAAGAAGGAGGCGGGACGAAAGTATTTAAGCAATATGGAGCAAAGTATTATCTAATAAAAGAATGATGAAAATCATGCTTAGTGATAAAGCTTTACCTGAAAATTAGAGATAGATTAAAATCATTAAAAAAAAGGGCTTTAAATAAGTGTATTTAAAATTCTACTGAATAATTAAGATAACTTTTAAATATACTTCTACAATAGAATAAACATATTAAGATTTTAATTACAATAGTTAGATTAAAATTGAATTCAAAAGCAAAAGAAAAGCTATTATTAATCACATTGGGAATTTCCATTATTCTATTCAATATGATTAATACTAGTATTGAGTCCAAAAAAGTCAATACAGATAACAGCAAACCGGAATATGACGAAATTAATCTGGATACTTCGGATTTCTGGGATAACTTTACTCATATACATATTACAGGCGATAATTGGTCTAAGGCATTTGACTATGGATGGGTTTCTGGAGATGGATCTTGGGGGAACCCATATACTCTTGAAAATATGACGATTGATGCTGGTGATTCGATTAGTGGCATAATAATCGAAAATTCTTCCTATTATTTTGTAATAAATAATTGTACTGTCTTTAATTCTGGAAGTGGAAGTTCTGATGCAGGAATTAAGTTAATTAATGTTAATAATGGAACGTTAGTTAATAATAACTGCACAAGCAATAGTATTGGGATTTATTTAAACAAATGTGCCAATATCACAATTACAGATAATGATGCAAATGATAATAATGATAATGGAATTATGATGAGATATAGCAATTTTACTCTCATTTCAGGTAATAATATTACAAACAATGGAGATGATGGTATTTATTTAGAAATTAGCATGAATAATACAATTTTAGGAAATAATGCTAATGATAATGGTGAGAATGGCTTAACCAGCATCAATTGTGCAAATAATACAATCGCGAGTAATTTTTTCGAGAGAAACAATTATGGAATAAGATTAGAAAATTGTATTAATGATAATATCACTAATAATGACGCTAATAACAATAATAGAGATGGGATATACTTGGAGCTAAGCAATTATACCCTTATTTCAGGAAATAATGCGAGTGAGAATCTTATTTATGGCATATTCCTAAAAAATTGCCTAAATATGACGATCACGAAAAATAATATGAGTAAATGTGGAATATTCGTATCTATTACTTCACTTCAAGAAATACTTTTGCATAATATGGATACTACAAATTATATTAATGGAAAATACCTATACTTTTATAAAAATGAGATAGATTTAGGCACGGATAATTTTAATGATGCTGGGCAAATAATTTTGGCTAATTGTAGTGATTCATCAATAACAAATACAAATACTACCCATGGATCAGTGGGAATTTCATTGTTTTATAGTGATAATAATACAATTTTCTACAATAATGCTTCTTATAACAATAAATATGGTATTTATTTATTTAAAAGCGACAACAACACGATTTCATCTAATAACGTGACCAATAACGGTGACTACGGCATATATATAATTGATGGTATCAAGAACAACATCTCAGATAATAAGGTAGATTATAATGAGTATGGTATATATTTAGATACCGATCTTAATAGTGATGTCAACGATAATACCTTAAATAGTAATAGCTATTATGGAATATATATCTATAATAGTACTGGAGCTACAGTTTCCAGAAATTCAGTATCTCAGAGTAGAGAAGGAATATATATCAATGATTGCGAAAGTATGTATATTTATCAAAACACCGTTACAAGTTGTAGTCATTATGGTTTATATATATATCAGTGTAGCTTATCTACAATAGCAAGAAACACTGCGAACAATAACAGATATGCAGGTTTAAAAATCAATTCCGGTCAAAATAACCTAATTTCGAGTAATATTGCAAATGAGAATGAATTTAATGGCATTTATATTTCCAAAATTGATTCATCTAAGATTTCAAACAATAAGGCAGAGGAAAATGGAGATAATGGAGTCTATTTATCTACTTGTGATGATAATACTATTTCAAAAAACAAGGCGAAGGACAATGAAAATAATGGGATATATTTAACAGGCTGTGATGATAATGATATTGAAGACAATGAAGCAAATGATAATGATAACACTGGAATATATTTATCAACTAGCGATGAAAATACGCTAGAAGGAAATAAGGCGAATGATAATGGAGAGGATGGATTTTATTTGCGCTTTAGTAGTAAAAACACCCTAAAAGATAATGAGGCTAATGATAATAAAGAAAGTGGTATACACTTATTCTTAAGCGATGATAACACAATTAAAAATAATGAGGCTAATGATAACTATTATGGAATTTACCTGCATATAAGCGATAATAATGTAATTAAAGGGAATTCGTTCATTTGTAATGTACAGGGAATTTACGAGGAGGATTGTGAGGGAAATATCATCGAAAATAATGTTGTTGAAGACTGTCCTGAAGTATCTTCACTAATAACCATCATCATTATCTTGATAATAGTTGGTATAT
Organism: Promethearchaeia archaeon; assembly: GCA_029856295.1. Taxonomy (GTDB): domain Archaea; phylum Asgardarchaeota; class Lokiarchaeia; order Sigyniarchaeales; family SOKP01; genus LW40-45. The sequence continues at coordinate 3,046 of JAHQWS010000042.1, read as the reverse complement.
CTGCTCCTTTGATCATAATTGGATTAGTCAAATATAAGAATAAGAGAAAGGAGCGAATTCTCGAAGAAATGCGAAAAGAAGCCTTAGAGAGTAACGAAGATTAGACATTTTAAATATTTTTATTTTTTTTCTAATTCTTAATCAACAAATCGAATTACTGCAAATCCTAAAATATTAGTGTAATATTTCGCTAAATTTCTTTTTCTCATTTCATTTTTTAAGTCATCATATTCAAAAGAAACATCATCTAATTTCTTCTTAATTCCAACAATATCTTTTCTCAAATATGTTATTTCTTCTTCCAACTTCTTTATATTACTCAATTTTTCACTTTTCTTAGTTTTATCTTTTTCATTTTCGATATTTTTTTTCTGCTTCTCACTTGGTCTTTGGTTAATCTTTTTTTCCAACTTTAGTTTTAATGAATCAAGCTTAAAATTGAGAACATTTCTTTTATAGGAATAAATTTTACTTTTCTTATCTTGTTCTAAATTGAAAAACTTATTGTTAAGTATCCTAATTTCTTTTTTCCATTGCGATGTTTTCCTTTTTGCTAAAGATTTGGCATTATCTCTTAATTTATCAATATGGTTTTGATTTAATTGAATTTCTTGAGGGATTTTTTCATCAAATTTAAAAATTTTATCATAATTCTCAATAGTTAGGATAAATTCGGCTATATCTTCCAATTGATTTCCTTTTTCATCAATAACTATAGCAGAGATCTGAGTTTCAATGATATAGCCCTGAAATTTTATTTCAAAAATGAAGAGATATAAATCATTATATAGAGTGATGTTCGAGCCGATTGAATCTAACAGTACCCTTTTTTTCAGATTTAATACTGTAATTGTACCTCTTAATGAATAACTTCTACAATATTCCAATAGGTAGTCTATTAATGGATGGCCTAATGCAAAAAATTCAATCTCTTCCTTTTCTCTCGCTAATTCTAAGTTAAATGTTCCGACATTTTCTTTTGAAAATTGATAATATGGATTTTTAAGTAGTATATCATTTGGTATAATTTTTACTAGAGGTAATTTTCCATTAATATCTTTATTTTCTTCACGTCCTAAGATTTTTAAATGCCCGTATTTATGATGCTCTAAATTAAAAAAATACTTTATAAGAAGAAATAATTCATTATGGCTTAGTTTTACTTCTTCACATGATGCTAAAGAGGTGATCAGTCCATCCATCTGAAACGATTTTTTATCAATTAATAAATCATCTAATTGCATTTCAATTTCTTTTGCCCTCTGAATCTCTTCGTCAAGCGTTCTATTAAATTCATTTAATTTTCTTCGCTTAAGTGTTTCCTCTGAAAAGATCAAATCTTTAAAATCCTTTTCGATTTTGCCTAATATTGGTTCTAAAAGACCAATTGATTCCTCAAATAAATTTATTCTTTTATCTAAAGCAAATATTATATCTGTCTCAATCGTTCCTTCTAAAAAAAAATTGTAGATATAAATTTCCTGAGACTTTTGACCGATTCTATCAAGTCTTCCTATTCTTTGTTCTAATTTCATTGGATTCCAAGGTAGATCATAGTTCACTAAAACTCTACTAAATTGGAAATTTCTGCCTTCACCTCCTATTTCCGTTGAAATGAGAATAGAAAAATTTGGATTTGCACGAAACCTTTCAACCGCTTCATCCTTTTCTATATTATTCATTCCTCCATAAAAGACTTCGACAAAATAATCATTATTTTGATTTTCTAAGAGATTTTTTAAATAAAATAAAGTGTCTACAAATTGAGTAAAAACTAAAATTTTCTCATGAGAATTATGACCATATATTTGATTTAGAAGCTCTATGAATGTATCAGATTTAGAATCATATGGTACATTCTTTAATTTTTCATGAAATTCTTTTAAAATCTTTTCTTGATTGATAAGATCTAATGCTTGCTTATTTTTATCCTGACTTAACAGGTTACTAAAATTCTCATCACCTTCAGCATCAATATACTGTTCCTCATATATTGCCTCATAATACTCAGGATCTTCTTCTTTTATAAATTCTAATTCGATTGAAATATCTTTTAAACGATTAATATGTTCTAATCTCCGCTCTATGCTTTTTAAAATCGCATATTTTGAGCTAGTTAATAGTTTTTGTAGTGTAGTTATAACAAAACCAATTCCAATATTCCCATCGCTTATTGAAGCATTATAAATCTTAGCTAAATAGTTCCGAATTTCCTTGTAAACTTCTAATTCTTGTTTAGTAGGATAGACCATTATTGTTTTAACAATCCTTGTATTCAAGAATTCCTTAGAAAATACATTTTTTTTCCGATTCCTAATTAGAAATTTAGACAATGTATGATCCGCTTCAATTTTTTCGAGTAATTCAATTTTAAAATTAAAACCTTTTATTTTATCAAGAATTTGTTCATTGTTTTCTTTTTTATTAACGTACTTTAGGTCTTTAAGAAGCTTTATTGTATTTTTAATTTCAAACATATTTAATTTATCAAGGTGGTTCACATTCGATACCAATAAGTTAATAAATGGCATGTTTTTTCTGAAATGTTCAAAATCGCTGAAATTATTAAATGTCTCAGGATGAATTAAATCAATCAAAGAAAATAATTCAAAAGAATGAAGTTGTAGTGGAGTGGCTGTTAAAAGAAGCAAACATTCAGTAATTTGACTTAATTTCTTTGCCAATTTAAAATTTAATGTTTCTCGATAGCTTCCTGTTTCCACATTAGTTAAATAACGTCTAAGATGATGAGCTTCATCAAAAATTATAATATCCCATGAAATTTGTGATAATAATTCGATATATTTTGGATTTCTGGCAAATTGAAGCGAACAAATAATTAAGTTATCATAGTAAAATGGATTTTGTAGTAATTCCAGAATTCGATGATCTCCCTTTCTAAGCTCTTTTATCTTTTTTCCATCATATATCGTAAATTTAATATTGAATTTATTTTGCATTTCAAATTTCCATTGTCTAACAAGCGTAGCAGGTACTATAATCAGAATTCGTTCAGCTAAATTCCTGGCCATCATCTCTTTTATAT
>JAHQWS010000041.1 GCA_029856295.1 Promethearchaeia archaeon | reverse complement strand
ATTTAGTTGTTAGGTTAATTAAACTGTCAACAAAACCTCACGGGATATCTCACAGGATAAAAGCCCCTCCTCAATACCTATGGGTTTTACCCCTAATTCCTGTTCCATTTTATCCGTGCAAAAACAGGTATTACGGGGTCTGGGTGTCAGCTCTGTAAGATGACTACTGGGGACTGGTGTGAGCATACTTTTATCCAGTTTAAATATCTCTGCTATCTTTAAAGCAAAATCATATATGGATATACAATCAGCTCCGGCAATATGGAATACCCCTGTCTTTTCTTTCTCGGTAATAGCCCATATAGCCTCTGCACAATTTAAGGCAAGTAGTGGGGTAGAATATATGTCACTGACTATTTTAAGCGGAGTCTTTGAACCTAGAATCCACGTAAGCATATTCTGTCTTTCCGCAGAGTTATGCCAGCCGTACATCAGGATTGCCCTTACTATTGCATTATCAAGCCCTGAGTTTCTAACTAATCTTTCACAGACAACCTTTGTCTCCCCGTAATAGCTTAATGGATTGACCTCATCTTCTTCCCTGTAGGGAGAATTGCTCCCGTCAAAGACGGCATTTGATGATATATATATAATCTTGGAACCGCATTCTTTGGCTACCTCTATTATATTTTTAGTACCGCCTACATTAGTGACCCATGATACGTCTTTATTCTTCTCGCAGACCATATCCATATGGCTTTGTATTATTACAATAGATTTTTTTTCTTCTTTTGGGGGTATTATTACTAAGATATTCCCGGCTTTATCAATTTTTGTTTCAAAATTGAATTTATCTGCCTCGTCTTTTATATATTCTCTAACCTTACCTTCAAAACCAGAACAATGCGGGATTCTAGATATCTCTTCAAAATATTCCCAGAATTCTAAAGGAGATCCCAAATTCTGAAGATTAACTGACATATCTCATATTTAATTTGAATATTTAAAAACATCGATTTTAATAATTAATAAAAAAAGTCTATTGCTTTAAAAGATTAAGGAGATATTGAAGCAAATAAACCCTTATCTAAAAAATATTAAATTCAATAATTTATAAACAATTGTATTTGATTATTTAATATTAAAGCTAATCCAATACTTGGATATAATATCCGAGAATCCTTAGTTTATTTTCAAAACGATTTAAATCCGCGATAATTCCTTTTAAACCAGTTCCGTCATGAACTAATGATTTTTCAAAATTAAGTGTAACTACTCCTGTTTTTCCGGGAATCAATTTCTCTCCTTGGCTAAATTTAAACGGGGATCCCTTCAATTCAACAAAACTATGATATTGGATTCCATCTCCAGGTTTTATTATTCCTTCTTTAGGTTTATAAAATTTATTAAGATAAACTTTCGCCTTAATCTCATTTTCTCTTTCAAATTTTCCTTGAGAAACAATAATATTATCCCGGCTGATATCCTCTGGGGAAATATTACCCTTTAAGGCTAAGCCTACTCGGTCTCCTTCATAAGCCATTTTAAAATCTCTATCATGCTTTTGAATACTTCTTATTATTATTTTTTTTCCTGGGCCTTCGTATCCTATAAGCTCAACCATTTGACGGGTATTAATTAATCCTCTTTTTACAATTCCAAGAATTACAGTTCCAATTCCTTTTACTGGAAAGACATGATCGATCAAAATTTTAGAGTATGGGGCTATTTCTAACTCTGGTTCTGGTAAATTTAATCCTAATTCAACAATTTTTTGTTTTAATTTTTCATAATCTTCTTTACAGATAAGATTAAAGATTTCTGTTCCTTTTAGACTTGTTGAGTTTAATATCTTCTCAATTTCACTCTCAATCTGTTTCAATTTCCAATTAGTTTTTGAATTTATCCCTGCAATTATCACAAGACATTCTGTTTTAAATAATTGATGATATAAATCCATACCCACGAGTATTTCGCCTACTGTCGCATTTAGACCTAATTCTAAATCAATAACTAATAAATGAATATTAGAAATTTTTAATACTTGCAAGAAAGGCTTTATTTTATCGGGATAATCAATGGGAGTCATAGCACAGAAAACATGACCTGCCTCTTCATTTAATCGATTAAAGAAAAGTATATCAGACTTAGTTCCTGGAGCCCCTAACGCTTGCCCAATTAATTGTCGATGGTCAAAATTTTCCCCGAAAATTCCAATGAGAAAATTTCTCTCTTTAGCTTCACTCATTTAGTTTTTAAAAAGCAGAATAAAACAAAAGTTTTTCGATAGTGATATTGTAAATAATTTTTATTAGAAGAAATAATTAAAATTAAACTCCTTTTTATTTAAATAGAGTTAAATCCTTGATATCTTAAATGAGTATCATTATCATTTACCTTTACTAGGTATTCAAAATGAAATTATCATGACACAAAAAAATAACAATATGCTATTGGAAAATAATACAAATAATCAAGAAAGACGATATGATATTGACACATTACGAGTTTTTGCCGTTATCTTGCTAATTTATTTTCACACCGCGATGATATTTAATATTTGGTCTGTATTTCACCTCAAAAACAATGAATTAAGTTTAGAAGCCGCATTATTTGTATCTTTTCTTAATATTTGGCATATGCCTCTCTTTTTCTTTTTAGCGGGAATTAGTACATATTTTGCTCTAAGTTTTCGAACTGGAGAAGAATATGCTAAAGAACGCATTAAAAGATTACTTATCCCGCTTATATTTGGTATTTTAATAGTTGTTCCTCCCCAGGTATATTTTGAGCGATTAGCTTGGTGGAGTGAAACTAGACATAGTCCAATAAACTTTAATGGGACTTATTTTGAATTTTATCCTCAATTTTTTGTTGGGATTTATCCTAATGGTAATTTTAGCTGGCATCATCTCTGGTTTATGTGGTATTTATTCTTCATTTCTTTAATAGCATTACCATTATTCTTAAGATTAAAAAATGAAAAAGGCAAACAGCAAATCTCAAACATAGCTTCCTCGTTAGAAAAAGGTCGAAAGATTTTTCTTTTTGCTATTCCATTAATAATAGTAAATATTGGCCTTCGATGGATATTTCCTGAGTCTCATAACTTTTTATTTGATTGGGCAGCAATTCTTCATTTTCTTTTAATTTTCATATTTGGATTTGTAATTATTGCTGACTCTCGCTTTGAGGATTCAATAGCCCGAAATAAAGGTGTAGCTTTATTTTTTGGGATCGCAATAGCGATTTTCACATTAACATTTGACGCATTAACATATATCAATTCCACTTCGAATTCTACCTCAACAGCCTACACGGTTGATAACCCCGCTATATTAATAGTAATATATATAATAGGTACGGGACTTTGGTCTTTTTGTGTATGGTGTTGGCTAATTGCTTTTATAGGGTATGGGCGGAAGTATCTGAATAAAAAGAACTCTTTTATTAAACATTTTAGCGAAATAGCTCTTCCTTACTACATCTTGCATCAAACGGTAATAATAGTAATAGGTTTCTACGTTATCCAATGGGAAACAAATATATTAGTGAAATATTTAGTAATCACTACAGCTGCTCTATTTATAACGCTCATAATCTGTGAATTAATAAAAACTAATAATATTACCCGGGTTATGTTTGGAATGAAAGTAATTAATAAGAAAATATAGATTCTATTCACTCATCTAAAATTAGGAATTGCCATCCGCATTGGTAAACCTTCGGAATCATATTCAAAATTATCAGGAAGAAATCGTAGATTTGATATTCCTTTAGAACCAGATATCGCTAAAACCCAAGCGTCTAAAATATCATCTACAGAGAGCTCCCTTTTTGAAAATTGAAGGATTACCTCATTTAAAATCTGTTTAGAATCTTTACAGAAATATTCTATGACTAATAATCTTTCTTTGATTCCATCTTCATTTTTTTTATAGTGTTTCATTGGAGTACTATTTGAAAGAGCAGCAAAACATAATTCCGGATGAGATTCTATAAATACCTGCCGGGCTTCAGAATTATTCCTTAATAAAATATCAACTTCCTTAATCTTCCCGGAAATATTCCAAGTTTGTTTGGACAATCCTTTTCCCGTCATTTTTCTATTAATTTGATTCGCAATCATATAAAAATCGGCATATAGAGAGGCACGGCAGGGTGTTGGAAAAACACTAGATGATCGGGTTCTTGTGAGAAATTTGCGAGCACCCCTGTCGCATAATCGAGGTTCATTTCCTTTATCTCTTAATCCAATAGGTATGTCGATCATAATTAATTTGACATTAGAAAATGCATTCCATAGCCGATCTATAGTTGGAAATAGAGAAAATTTCCACTTATTTTGATCCTCTTTATATGAACTCACCCATCCAGACGAACAACCATCTACGCCAATAAAAGGAGTAGATATCTTCATTATGTATAATTTAATATCGGAAAAAATAAAAATAATGATATAATTACCAAATTATCAAAGATATAGCCGGAAATGGACGTAGAATTATGGAAAATGTTAGTGGAAACTTAAGGATTGTTATTTATGGAGCGGGCGCTATAGGTACATCTCTGTACGGACTTATATATCCCCATTATAGCAATATCTATTTACTAGCCCGAGGTGAGAATGCTAAAATCTTAAAATCCAATGGTTTAATTCTTTATGAGCAAAAAAATAACAATCCAGAACCGATAAGCGTAAATGTTATTGAAGATTTAAATGAGTTATCATCCATAGATACTGTCATTATTACCGTAAAGAATTACGATTTAGAAGAAGTTGCAAAAGACATCTCTTCAAAATTAGGAGATGGACCGGTAATCGTTGCTATGCAAAATGGTGTTATAAATCAAGAAATACTTCCAAAATATTTTAGTAAGGTTATATACACTGTTATTGTATTTTCTGCTTGGCGGGATAAGCCCGACGTATTTGGATATAGAAGTAAAGGAATAATCTTTCTCGGAACAATAGATAATATCGTTCAACCAATAATGGAAAAAATTATTAAAATTATGAACCTCGGCGTTTCAACAAAAATTACAGATAAACTTCAAGATGCGGTTCACAGTAAAATGATTATGAACTTAAATAACGCTGCATCAGCCCTTATTGATTTAAAAGCTATGGACGACAGTACGATTTCAATATTTAGGAAAATTATAATAAATATCATTCTTGAAGGTATTCAGATTATAGAGGCTGCTGGATATGAAGAATTTAAATTAAAAAAGTTGCCCGATTGGAAATCCATTAGAATTGCAAATAAAATTCCCGAAGATATGGCAAATAGAATGTTTAAAGAAAACATCAAAGGCATGGCTCTTAGCAGTATGGTTCAAGATATAGTTCTCCGTCAAAAAAATCAATCGGAGTTAGAATCATTAAATGGCTATTTTATAAAGTTAGCTGATTCATTAGGATTCAAAGCCCCGTATAATCGCACTATATATGAAATCTGCAAAGAAGAATTTAAAAAGACTCCATTCAAGCCATTACACGTAGAACTTGTTTGGAAAAAAATTCAAGAAAAACTTGATAAAAATTAAACTTAATTCAATATTATAATACTTAAAATTTGAAGTAATATTTATATAAAAAAATGTCAGATAAGGAAGAACGTGAAATTGGTAGGATTCAAGAACTTGAAAGCACTAATTTAGCAAGAGAGGAAATAAGAGACTTAGTTATAGAAACTAAAAAAAAAGTAGAAAGGGATAATGATATATTAGCTGAGCGTATAAATAAAGAATTTGTAAAAAATAATATCAAATCATTCGATATAGTAGGATCAATTGGCGCAGGTAAGACAGCACTTTTAGAAAAGATTTGCGAACAAATATCTTCTAAACATAGAACTTTAGTAATATGTGGGGATATTACTACGAGAGTTGATGCGGATCGAATAGAAAAGCATAATGTCGAAACAGTTCAAATTAATACCGGCCGTGAATGTGCTTTAAATGCATACCATATCAACCAAATTATTAAAAACAAGGATTTATTTAATTATGATGTTATTTTTGTTGAAAATGTAGGAAATTTAATATGTCCCTCAGAATTCATTCTCGGTACAGACAAAAGAATAACAGTAGTATCAATTACAGAAGGAGAATGGGTTATAGAAAAACATCCTATGCTTTTCAAAATGTCAGATATAGCAATTATCAATAAAATCGATCTGTTGGAAAGACTAGGAACTGATATCGATAAGATGATAAGCAATGCAAAAAATTATAATCCAAAAATAGAAGTTATAACCACAAGTGCCAAAACTGGCGAAAATATCAATAAATTAATAGAAATAATGGGTTTATAAAAATGAAAGAATTTATAGAAAAAATTGAAAATTCTATTAAAGAGATAGATAGTATTCATACGTCTAATCTTCGAAATATATTTCAAGATGCTCTAAAAGAGATAAAAAATCATCACAAAATAGATAATTATATAGGGGATTTTCCCACTTTTATAGAACCAGTATATCTTGGAGATAGCGTTAAAATAGGTGATGATGTACTTTTAGGACCTAATGTATATATTGGAAATAATTGTGAACTTGGAGATTATGTAGAGCTTTCGAATACGATCATATTAGATAATGTTAAGCTTGGTAATAATTTTACATTAGAAAATTGTTTAGTAAAGACAGATAGTAGTTTAAATTTTGATATTTTAAAGGAAAAAAATTGTCTACTTATTGGACAAGCTGAATCGAAGGAAAATCTTAAAAAAATATCTTTTTAATTTTATTATTATTATTATTATTATTTTTACATTTCTGTATTAATACTCAAAATGTTAGAATCAAACAGTTCAAAACAAATATATCTTATTTTAGTAGTGATTATCGTTGTTTGTCAAATAATTTTAGCGATATTCCTACTAAATTTTATGCAAATAGTTAGTAATTGGATACTCATTATAATTTATGTTATCTTAGGGTATATAGGTCTTAAATATTTTGAAAAAAATACGGGATTTCCTGAAATAATTAATAATGAAGTTAACTCTAAAAATAGATACTTAATTCCATTAATTTTTGGATTAATTTTTGGAATTGGGGCAATAATATTTGATTTTATTAATCCTATTAAAGTCCCTCAACTTCCTTTTCCCATTTCAATTACTTACTGGATTTTTATTGGCATTACCGATGAGATTTTTTGGCGTTTATTCTTATTGACATTTCTAATATGGGTGATTTCCTATAAATTATTAAATGGTAAAAAGCAGAAGGACGTATTTTGGGGGGTTACAATATTTGAAAGTATTATTTATATCATGATTCAATTAATCTTGTTTGTCTCTTTTGTAGGCCCAATCACGCTATTAGTTTTAATTCAGATAATAATTATTTCGGGAGGATACATAATAGTAGCATGTTATTGCTATAGAAAGGGAGGATTCCTTGCGGTTATTGTTGTACGTTTAACCCAATATACTGTATATCATATAATATATGGAGGATTAACCTTCATATTATAGTCTAATATTAGTCGTTTTAGGTAAGAATTTAGACCCGTTCATTTTTAAATTTAGAAAGGGATTGTTCAAATACCCAATGAAGGTTTTTAGGTAAGCGATGATAATCCATTTTAGATATTACATTCGAATAATCCTTGCTATTAAACGTGTTCCAAAATAATATTGTTTTGTCTTTTACTTCATTCTTTTTGGCTCGTACATATGCGATAAGGCCGGCAAAAGTCTTTCCCGTATAGGTTGGTTCAAGTGTAATACCTTCGGTTTCTTTTATAATTTTAATAGCCTCAAGACCCTCGCTTGTTGGTTTTCCGTAAGTTTCTCCGTAATAATTTCCATCTATAATTAGATGTTCAAAAGAAAGGTTTGGTAATGATTGATCGTATTTGGCCAGAAGTGATCTGGTTTTAACAGCTAGGTTCTGAGTGTTTTCAACACTGGCAAAGGTAGGATCAGTAACTCGGATGGCATAAACAACTGTTTTTAGATTAGCAAGTTTTATACCTAATGTTAAACCCGCTGTAGTTCCCATCGACCCATTTGCTACAAAAAGATAATCAGGTTCCGGTAATTCTCCATTAATTATTTGGTCTTTCAATTCAAAAGCAGCATTGACGAAGCCTAAAGTACCGAGAGGAGAGCTCCCTCCTGTTCCTATATAATATATATCTATATCTTTGCGCAACTGCCAGCGAACCCTCAGGCTCATACCTCTCTGTGTGTGAGAATAAATTAAGTTATTTTTAAAATATAATTCAAGTAAAAGATTATTTCTCACATGAATAGTTATAGGTTGATAAACCAATGCAGCAGAGGATTTCAAATTAAGCTCATTACAAAATGCAGCTGTCGCTACACAGTGATTGGATCCAATCCCTCCGACTGTTAAAACTTTATCGCAATCTTTATTTTTAGCATCAGCAAGGAGAAATTCAAGTTTTCGAGGCTTATTACCGCCATATATTGGTGATGTAAGATTATCTTGCTTTACCCATAGCGAATTTATACCTAAATCTTCTTGAAGTTTATTTAATTGCTTTACTGGAGTTCTCATGGGAGCCAGTTTAATCCAAGGAATCCCTGATTCTAAATCTGGGTAATTTTCAAATAAAATTGGTTTTTTTCTGGACTCAGACATATTAGATCATGATATACTAATGTGAAGGCTAATCTAAACTTACTTTTATTCCTTTCTTCAAACTTTATTAATAAAATCTGAGGAAAAATTTATCCTTATGCTTTTTACTAAAGATATTATTTGCCTTGGGTAGAAATTATTTTTAAAAGCAAATTCATTTAAAAACACCCACTATATGAAATCCTATGGAAAGAATACCACAAATTAAAATAGAAATAACTGAGAAAAAAGGAAAAGAATGGCTTGGTCTACAAATGACTACAGAAAAACAACTTGAATCACTTCTATGGTACTTAGAACATCCAAAGCTGCAAGAAAATGCAAAATTGCTCGAAGAAATAACTGAACTTTATTTTATTGCAAAAGCGAGCGGATTTACGAAAATGGAAGGTATTATCCGTAAATTAGATCAACTAAGTATTACATTAGGAAAATTTGATTATGCTGAAGAAGAAGAAATAGAGAAAAAACCAAAGTTTCTAAATTATCCTCAAGCAGTAAAGGAATTAAGAAGTAAAATCGAGATTTTAATGCAATCTCCCTATGGTACTAGCTTACCTGAGACTACTCAAAAATCAATAATTAATTTTATTAATTATTTAAATCATCCAGATTTTGCTAAAAAACCTAAACTTTTCGATGATGTATATGAAAAGTATGAGGAGGTCAAAAGCTTCTGAATTTATGAAGATGCAGTCTTTTAGCGACATGTTAAACATGCTTGAAATTAAACTCGGACCAGTAACGAAAGAGATGAAGAAATACAAAACTCTTGAGGAAAAAATGCAAGACCTGGAGGAAGAGAAGAAAAGACTCTCCGAAGAATGGAATAAAATAAAATCAGAACAAGAAAGATTGAAAATTGATACAGAAAAGTTAGTTGAAGAAAGAGAAAAATTGAAAGAGGAAAATCAAAAACTAAAAGATGATTTAGAAGCTTTAAAAAAAGAGTGGGTGGAGTTTGAGACCCAAAAAAGTAAATTTGATGAAGAAAAGGATAATTTGATGAAGGAACGGGAAAAACTATATGAGGAACAAAAAAATCTCGAATATGAAAGACAAAAATTAGAAAGTTCCCGTAAGAATGATATTAATTAGGAATAAACTTATGTGCTGAATTTTTTTTATGCGCATAGTGCCATTTCATTTTTTGACCTATTCTAAGAGTTTTATG
>JAHQWS010000040.1 GCA_029856295.1 Promethearchaeia archaeon | reverse complement strand
GCTTTTCTGTTTCATCTCCTATGAATTTTTCCGCGGTGTCTCCGATAAATGTTGTTCTTATCGTTCCACTCCCGTCATCAATTATCAGGTTAAAAATCATTCTATGTTCTGTTTTATTTCTATCATCACAGGAGCAATTCTCAATTTTTTTAAAACATTTAGGACAAGCTTCATATATCATAATGTTGTTTAGCTCCTTTGCAATAAAACCCTTAACTTCGACCGCTCCAGAAGCGTTAATTGTATTAATTTTAGTATAATTTCCGGTAAAGTTAGAACTTATATCTCTTTTTGGAGTTTCAATAATTTTTAAATTTTTTATATCTAAATCAATAAATTCCAATTTTGAATCATTAAATAAGGAAATTTCGTTTCTACCGGAAAAATTACTGTATTTTACCAAGACATTTTTTGCTAAGATTCCTTTTCCGATAGTTAATTTCTTTGAGTATTCTTCTGCCTTTTCCCGCCAAATGGTTACTCTTATCCCGTCTGATTTATCACTAATGACAAATCCCAATAAATAGATATCCTCACCTGTCTTCATAGTAACTTTTTTTAGATTGTCAACCGAGGAAATTATTCCTTTAAATGAAACTAGACCTTGTTTTTCCTGAAGTTCCTTAATATTTTCAGTGAATTCACCCTCTATTTTGATTTTTTTATCTTTTTTTGCTATATTGGAATACTTTGTACAAAAAAGATCAATTGATTTTGAGTCTAAAGTACTTAACCGGGGATTTAAGTCAGTAATCGAGATAATATCACCAATATTTAAGCCATTCATTTTTTCTGTATCTTCATTCCAAAAAGTAACTTTTGTTAATCCTGTAGAATCTATGACAGTTAAAGAACAAACTTTACCTATTTCACCGTTCTTTTTAGTAAATTCTTTAGTTGGAAAAATTAGCATTATTTTCCCCTCAATCGAAACAGAAGTTAATGATAAGTTTATGTCTTTTATAGATATGAATTCATCCTTAATCTTAGGATATTTCTTATAATCCACATCTTCAGGAGATAAAATAATTTTTCCCAATCTCCCAATATGAACTTCTGTGTCTTCATTTTTTCCTTTTTTTGCATATCCATTTAAAATTTTCACCAGTTCATTTCTCTCAAACTCAGATTGCTCTAGTATTTTTGTATGATCATCCCATACTACAATTCTAATTTCACTTGTATTATCGTGCAATATAAACGAACCTACATTTCCAATACCACCATCTTTTTTATTAAAGCTAAAAACCTTATTTATTTGTTTAATTCTACCAATTAAGGTAATATTTTTCATATTAGGAGTTATGTCTTCTATATTTATTTCGATATCTTTTAATATATCTTTATTTTCATCCTTTACATCAACTCCTAATTCTTTAGCAATAATAAATAGAGCACCTTCTTCAGATATTAGTCCTTTTAATTCATCCTTTTTTTCCTCAACCATAGTTTTAATCTCATTTCTGTTTAGGCCAGTGTCCTCGATAATTTTACTTATATATGCTTCTGTCTTCATAAAAACCACATCCTAATTAACAATTTAGTAATTATTTTAAAATTATTTAGAAACTATAACTTAAAAATAAAATTATTCAAGAGTTATTAATTAAACTAAAGACTTCTCAAGTTTTTTAATTTATTTGATTTTTAAAAAGCCCAATTTTTTACAAATCTTTGACATTTGAAGCATTTCAAATTAAGTGAACTATAAATGATTGCTTAGATTTAGTAAGCTATTAGATTTTTTAGTAAATAGTTAAATTAACAAGTTTTAAAATAATTATATTTAAAATTTTAATACTTGAAATATTATTTCATTTATTCTTTATATATTAATTATATAAGCTTAGGTAAAAAAATGTCCAAATTTCGAATTATACCTGTACTAGATATATTAAATTTGATGGCAGTTCATGCTATCAAGGGTGAAAGAGATAAATATAAACCCCTCAAACCCAAAATTCTAGATACCTCAGATCCATTAGAAATTATTAAAGTTCTTAAACATAAATTTCATTTTGATGAGATTTATATTGCTGATTTAGATGCTATCATCAATAAAAAACCGAATCATGAATTATTATTAAAAATATTAAAAATTCCAGGTCTAAAAATCATGCTCGATCCAGGAATAATCGACAAAGCAGATATATTAATTTATTCAAAATATAAATTAAATAAATTAATTTTAGGTTTAGAAACTATAAATAATTTTAAAGTCATAGAAGAAGCTATACGTGTGATGGGGCAAAACAGACTTACGATTAGTATTGATATGTATAAAGGAAATATAATTTCAAATTTAAATGAGTTAAAAAACCAAAATCCACTAAAACTTGTTAAAGTTTTAAAAAAATTGGATGTAAAGAAAATAATTCTTTTAGATTTATTTAGGGTGGGCCAAAAGATAGGTGGTATTCCACCTTTATATCTGAAATTTCGAGATCAATTTAAAGGTGATATTTTAATTGGAGGCGGTGTGAAAGAATTTAATGATTTAGAGATGATGCTTAATAATGGATTTTCAGGAGTTTTAATCGCAACTGCGTTGTATGATGGGTCATTAAATATTGATAATTTAAAAAATTTTCATTAAAAAAACTATTTTTAATCTATAATAATGACACCTGTAGATGAGACATTCAAGGATTTTTTGCAAATTGGACAAGAATGTTTCGCCTTAATCCATTCTACTAAATGCTCGCGATGTGCTTTGGTCTGACAAATGGGGCATCCCGAAACATCATCGAAAATTTCTATTTCTTTTCCACATACCGCACACTTAGATTTAGAAGCTGTAGAAACTTTTATTGTTTCTTTTTTTATATCTAAAACCACAAGATCGGAATTTTCAGCAGTTGGGCTAATTTGTTTTATCTCACTTCCAGTGTCAACACAAAAAATTGTTCCCTCAGAATCATCCTTTTTATTACCAATCCACACGATTTTACCTTTAAAGTAGTCAGATCCTTGTTTTGTTAAAACCAGATTTAGATCTCGATTTTCCATAACAAATGTTTGAATCACTTTAGTATATTTTAGCCCATCAATATGGGTTGATAATTTATTAATCACATCAATAGGTTCTTTGAAGACATCTTCAGTGAGTTCTACTTTTGTAATTTCTTTTGGAGACATATTTATATCAGTTTTTACTTGTAGTAATTTTATTATAAAATAAATATAAAATATTTATTTTTATAATTATCTAAATTATTTTTTCAAAAAATGAACTAATTTAATGGAGAATTACCAAATATAATAAGTAATTATAAGGTTATAAGACAATAATTTCATATACATAGTAACATATAGAAAAAATATTTAGCAAAAAATATTTTAAATTTATCTTAGGTTAATGATCAATCATGGCTAATAATAAAATAGAATTACTAGTTAGTCCTAAAAATGTGGAAGAAGCCAAAACCATAATTAATGCCGGTGGAGTGAAATATATTGATTGTAAAAATCCAAGTGAAGGTTCTTTAGGAGCAAATTTCCCTTGGATGATTAAAGCTATGAAAGATTTAATTCCTATTCATAGTTCACAACTTCTAAGTGCTGCAATCGGTGACTTTCCATATTTACCCGGCAGTGCATCGCTAGCGGCTTTAGGAGCAGCAGTAGCAGGAGCGGATATTATAAAAGTGGGATTAAAAGGTCCAACAAACGAAGAACAAGGAATAAAATTAATGAAAAATGTAGTTAAGGCCGTAAAAGAATTTAATAAAAAAATCATGGTTGTTGTGGCAGGTTATGCAGATAGATCGAGAATGAATAGCTCTCCAGATTTTTTAGCAATTCCAACTATAGCTGCTGAATCTGGTTCTGATTTTGCTATGCTTGATACATACATTAAGGATGAAAAGGGTTTATTTGATTTTTTAAATGTAGAACAATTAATTGAATTTAAAGAAAAGGCACAAAATTTTAATTTAAAAGTTGCTTTAGCCGGGAAAATCAAGCATAATGATATTTTGAAAATTAAACAAATTTCACCAGATTTAATAGGTGTGAGAAGTATAGTTTGTGAAGGGTATGATAGGAATATTGGTCTAATTAAAGCAGACCTTATAGAAAAGCTAAAAATGAATTTATACGAATGAAAGAGATCTTATGAAATCCTATAAGTCAGAAAATAATATTATAATTAAAGTGGCCAAAGCAGAAGATTTATTTGATTTGAAACTATGTGCTAAGGGATTTTTAGAATTTATTGATGATTTTCAAACAAAGTTTCTAAAAAATAAAATTTTTATTTTAGCAGCGTATTATAATAATAATTTAGCGGGTATGTTAGTATCAGAACAACAAACTCATAAAGTTGATTCAATAGAAAACCTTATTCCTACAATTTATTTATATTTATTATATGTAAATCCAAAATTTCGAAGAAGATACATAAGTAAAAAACTCTTAGAATCTTTCATAACACTTCAAAAAAAAAAGGGGATTGCTTCAATTTGTATAAAATTACCACAAAAATATAAGAATGGCATAAAATTTTTTCAACATTATGAATTCCAACTGGTAGGTCTGATTAAAAATAATATTATTTTGGAACATAAAATTTGGGATGATTATGGAATTAGCAATTGCCAGCTCATTGGTGATGATTTTAATACTACTTTTAGAATAAATTAAAAAATATAAGCGCTATCCTTTAAGGTTTTTTACATAAATCAAAAACTTTATTTGTGAAAAAGCGCTGTACTATTTATGTTTGAAAATGAATTAGGTATCATTGGAACTGGAACTATGGGTTCTGCTTTACTTAGAACAATTATAAAAAATAATGTTATAAAAAATGACAAGATCATTATTTACGACAAGGATACAACCGTTTCAGAAGCTTTATTTAAAGAGTTAGGGGTGAAAATCGCTCAAAATAATGCTCATTTAGCTCAAACCTCAAAATATATCTTACTAGCGGTTAAACCGCAAGTAATTAACACAGTTTTGGAAGAAATTGGTTCAAACATAACTACTGAACAAACACTAATATCTATTGCCGCTGGTGTAGCTCTTAAACATATAGACAACTACATTAACAATGACGTAGGAATAATACGTATAATGACTAATACTCCATTAATGATTGGAGCAGGAGCGTCTGCAATTGCTCACAATAATAATTTAAATGAGGGCAGTATAGAATTTGTTAAAAAAGTTTTCAATACAGGGGGTATCGTTGTAGAATTAGACGAAGAACATTTAGATACTGTTACTGGTTTATCTGGAAGTGGTCCTGCTTATTTTTTCGTAATCATTGAAGCATTAGCTGATGGCGGTGTCAAAATGGGCCTCTCTAGAAAAGTCGCCATTAAATTAGCAGCTCAAACCGCATTAGGTGCGGCAAAACTTGTATTAGAAACGGGCAAACATCCTGGCGAGTTGAAAGACATGGTCTGCTCACCTGGAGGGACGACTATTACTGCTTTACATGAACTTGAAAAAGCTAAATTGAGAGCGACATTAATGAGAGCAGTAGAAGTAGCCACTGAAAAATCGAGAACATTAAACGAATCTTAAATTACTTTTTTGGTAAAATCTTTGGACTAATCTTATTTATAGTTGAACTATATATACTGATTTCGGGTTTAAAAGCATCAAAAGTTTCAATTACTTTTTTTTCTTCTGATTTTTTACATATTGCATAAACAGATCTTCCTAATTGATTCATGCTTGCTCCATAAATGTTTAATTTATTAAGATTTTCAATTAATTCCTGCGTTTTTGATAAACTCAAGATGTTAAGAATATTCGTTTCCTTTACAAATTCAATTGAAACATTAATAAATGTTTTAATATTAGGGGCATTCAATAATATCTTTAACGCTTTTCTGCCAGCTTCTTTTATTTTTAAGCTTAAATGAGGAGAATTTAAAATGGATTTTGTATGAATCATTCCAAAAGAACCGCATATTATCCTAAGATTTTTAGGAACTGGAATAGATTCGTAAACACAAGGATAGCCCGGTTCTTTTAAAACACCTAGACCACCGCCTAATAAGCCACATACAGTCCCTAACCCTGTTCTATTTATAACTTCTGCAATATGTGCGATACGACCTCGCTCTCTGTAGCTTAAGTTCAGATTTAAAATATTATTTAATCCAAAAATAGCCCCTAAAGCGCCAGATCCACTTGCTCCATATCCACATCCAACAGGTAACTCAAATTTATGATAAACCTCGATACTTATTGGTATTTTTACATATGATTTAATAAATTCAATAATGAAATGTGTTGTTTCGGCTTTTTCATTAAGTTCTTCGTCATTAATATAAATGTTACTAGAAATTTCTTCATCTTTACCAAGGGCTTTAATATTTATTTCAGTTCTCCCAATAGCACTAAGGTTAAAGCCAGCACCCCTAGAACCAATATATTCTGGATTGATTATCTTTATACCATCAATTTCATCAACAATCTCAAAAAATCCCGAAATCCTATGCGGTACTTCAATAATGACGCTTCTTGAGTTTTCAGTCATGAATCTGGAGTAACTTAATTTAACTAATCAACTATATATTAATATAAAGAAAAATTGAATGAAAATATTATGAAAGGGAAAGGAAATATTGTCATAAAAATAGGCGGATCGTTATTATTTACTAAAGATAAAAAAATTAATTCTAAAAAAATTGCTAATTTCTGTGAAATCATAAAAAACAAACCCGATTTCGATAACCTTGTTATAGTCTGTGGCGGGGGATTAATAGCAAGAGAATATATAAATTCAATTAGATCTTTAAAAGGAAATGAAGCATTATGCGATATTATTGGTATTGAACTTTCTCGAATAAATTCTAAATTATTTATTACATCTTTTGGAGAATTGGCATTCCCACAAGTTCCGCGATCAATCGAAGAGCTTTCTACAGCAAGTTTATTCAAGAAAATTATCGTCATGGGAGGCCTACAACCAGGACAATCTACCACTTCAGTAGCTCTTGAAGTAGCGGAATATTTAGGAGCTAATGAATTAATTCTTCTTACTAATGTTGATGGTATTTATGATAAAGATCCAAAAAAGCATACAGATGCAAAGGTATTCGAAAACATATCATATGTAGAACTACAAGATATAATTTTAAAATCTTCAGGTGATAAACAAGCAGCCGCTGGAGAATATCGTATTTTTGATGCTGTTTCCTTACAAATATTAAAAAGAAGTCATATAGAGGTATTAGTAATGTCTGGATCTGATTTAATCAACTTTAAAAAGTATTGGAATGGAGAGGCTAAATTTATGGGAACTATTGTTTCAAATAATGGTAATAATAATTAGTTAGGAATTTTCTATCGTTCATTTTGATAGACGAGTTAAACCACATCAATTTATAAATTTCCCTATTTATCTTGATATGGTTTAATATATTCTACTACATCATCATAATCAATTCCTAATTCCTGTATGAGTTTTATTGTAGGACATCCTTCATTCGTCCAACAACGTTCCCTATATACTGCATCTTGAAGCTTTGTATATTGATCTTCACGAAATTCTCTCAAAAACTTCATTTTTTCTTCCGTAGTTAATCCATCCAATTTAATCCCTAATTGTTCTTTAAGCTGTTCATCATATCTTTCCTGACGGCTTTCATATTCTATCTTTGTCACAGGTCCTACAGCGCGATAGGGTAAATTTGAGTCGTGTTCTCGAAGTCCCTTGCCTTGTCGTATATTATAGATTCTTTGAAAATTATATACCCTTTCTGAATCTCTAACTAAGTCATCTATAGTTGACTTTCTTCCCGTTACCGCCGAAAAATATTTTGCATACCATTCGATATGATAAAGAATTTTAGCTTGAATTAATTCTCCTGTATTAGGATCCTTTATTGGTAGTTCATAGTTCTTTTCAGAGACTACATCGTTCCAGGGGAGCTTACAGAGCCCATTTAGAGAGAACCAAGTTCTCCAATAAGGAAAAAATCGCAATGCTGCTGCCTTATCTTTAAAACTTGGGATTGATCCTCTTACAACATCCTCAAAAATTAACCATGCTTCGTCATGCTGGGGACCTTTATTCGTAAATCCATAGCCGCCTTGTTGAGTTAGACTTTCTTTTGTAACATATTCAGAAAATTCTAAACCCTTATGTTCCATGCCGATGTCTTGAAGAAAGTTATGGTCTCCATTATATTTTTCAGCAAAAACTTGTTTCATTTCTTTTATTCCCTGACCAACAATAATTCCAAAGCCCTTTCCTCTTGCCATCTGATGGATTAACTCTAAAGCGGCTTCAGCATTTCCGAAGTTTAATTCAAGTCCATCAGTTATGTCTTTATTAAGAATTCCTGCTTCGTAACATTCCATTACAAATGCGATTCCAGTTCCAACTGAAATTGTATCTAATCCATACGTATCACAATAGAAATTTGCTTCGAGCACCCATTCTGGATCCCACACTCCCCAATTTGAACCACATCCCGCAATTGTTTCATATTCAGGACCATCAACAATCACTTCTTGGCCTTTGAACGGACCTGTCTTAACCTTATAACCACGCTTGTAATGGGAACAACTTACTGAACATCCAAGCCAACATCCATCAGCACCGGATCCTGTATCTTCTTTAAAGAGCTCGTACCAAACTTGCCTATTGAATGGTATTTCTTTATCTTTAATTTTATGATGTTGACCAAATCGAAAATTTTCTGTCGGAAGTAAATCAGTAACATTCATTATCTCTGGAAGATATCCAGTTCCAACAAAACGCATTTGATTATGACTAGGATCTAATTCTACTATCTCACTATGATGTTGTTTTCCTATTTTTCTTAGAGTATCTAGATCAGCGGGATTATTCATTTTAGCATCATATTTTGGAGTTCTACATACAAGAGCCTTTATTTTCTTATTAACAAAAACTGTTCCGATTCCACCCCTCCCTGCCTGCTTACAAGAAGCCCAATTTCTCCGTCTACTAAACCAAGAAAAATTAAGCATGCCCCAACGTGTATGTTTTGCTGCAGGGCCTGTACTTACCACGGAAACTCTTTGCTTCTCTCCCATGGTTGAATCTTTAGCATATTTTTCAGTGAGTTGTTGAGTTAAAACATGCGAAAATTCAGAGATTTTCTCCGATTCTTTTACTTCTATAATTTGAATGGTATGGTTTTGTCCATTAATAAATAGAATAACTTCTCTTTCAGCTTTCCCTTGAATCTCGATTGCATCAAAGCCAGAGAATTTTAAATACGGACCAAAATATCCTCCAACATTACTATCTATTATGATACTCGTTGAAGGAGATATGGTTGTAACAATTGATTTTCCCGCACCAGGATAATATGTACTAGCTCCTAAAGGTCCTGTTGCTATACAAATTTCATTTTCTGGGTCATCCCATTTAACTATTCGGTCTTTAGGAAGGCTATTCCACATGAGCCAAAGATCAAAACCTTTTCCTCCAATGAACTTTTCTCTCATATCTTTCGAGACTTTTTTGATTCTAATCTCATTTGTACCCAAGTTAATATATAAAGTTCGATTAGTATAACCTCTCTCCATATCTTGATGATTATACTTAAGTTCAGCAATGATCATTTTTTTTATCACTTATTTGATTATTTCAATTTTGTTTTACCGATCTCGTGATAATAAATCAAATTGTTCAATTCAAATTAATTTTAATGTTTTAAAGAAGGTTTGAGCAAGGTTTAGCAATATAGTATTTTTTTTTTGAATAATTTATCAAGGATCAAAATATCCATTTAATATGTCTCATACTTATTTAGGACCTGCAT
>JAHQWS010000039.1 GCA_029856295.1 Promethearchaeia archaeon | reverse complement strand
ATTGTGTATCCCATATTAATCCACTCGGCTTCTTTTTATATTTAAATTAAAGTTCATAATCATTATCAAGCATTATGATTGTTTTTTTAGCAATTTTACATGCCTCAACTAATACTTGAGGATCTACCTTATCTGGGGTATCAGCTTTTGTATGCGTATATCTCGCTGAAGCTATTGTAACAATATCTATAGCTTCATATCCTCTCAAATGGAAAGGCACACTATCAGTATGCGCCCCAGTGGTTAAGTGAAACCCTGATATATTTAAAATTTCTTCACTTGCGGCTTTTTCTAAATAGTTACTTAAAATTGGAGCAATCATTTTCCGAGGAAATACACCATAAGATTTCATATATTCCACTCTATTTCTCTTATGCCCTGCCATAGATACCATATCAAAATTTAATTGAAAAACTTTCTCCTTATTAAATTGATGCTCATGATTATTAACGAATATTCTAGAGCCCATTGTTCCTAATTCTTCTGCTGAAAACTGACAGAACCAAAGGTTAAAATTATTTAAACTATGGTCTTTAAAATATGAACTTAATTCAAAAACAATAGCCATTCCAGAGGCATTGTCTAAGGCACCAGGTGATTTGTTATGAGTATTTAGAAACATTAACAAAATATTTGAAGATGAAACTAAACCGGTTAATATCCAGAGTGAAATATTTAAAAATATAATGATTTTCTCGATGAATGCTAATTGCTCTAAAAAGTAGGCAGAAAATAATCTTAACATTTGATAAATGAGAAATATAATGTATACAACGCCAAGTAATATCCCTCCATTTAACCAGATTCTATAAGCTAATACCCTCCAAAAGGTCTTTAATGTTTGTGATTTTGAGTCAATGTGAGCTGATACTATGATATTTCCTGCATTTTTTTGAGGTTTAGATTTAACAGGGACTTTGGTAAAAACATTCGTAGCTTTAAAAGTTGAACCATAATATTTTCCCCAAAATCCAGGAGTTTCAGGATGTTTTATGCCCCTTAAAATTAAATATACTAATACTATCATACCACCAATTAAACCTAAACCAATAAAAGGATGAATATAGGTAAATAACACTATAATAAGCATAAATGTTAGACTCACAATCATAATTAATTTAATAAGAGTAGTAGAATAGAAATCAGAAAATTCAAAAGGCTCCCTTTCTATTTGAGTATCATCAAATCCAATTTCTTTAAAAGTTTTGATTGTGATCTCTACGGCTTTCTGTTCTCCTTCAGTTCCAGCTAACCGTGGAAAACTAAATGTTCTTACGTAATTAAACAATCGTTCCTTATTAAAAAAATCCGATTTAAATGAATTTTTTTTTGCCAATTTAATTCTAAACTTAATTATTTTTTCAATAATTAATCTATAAATTTAATATAAAAATACAAATTAATCTTTTATCCTTTTCCTTTCAACTCACCAATAAAATTTTATTATCCTTTTTAATTCTCTT
This sequence comes from Promethearchaeia archaeon, assembly GCA_029856295.1. Classification (GTDB taxonomy): domain Archaea; phylum Asgardarchaeota; class Lokiarchaeia; order Sigyniarchaeales; family SOKP01; genus LW40-45. The sequence continues at coordinate 8,311 of JAHQWS010000039.1, read as the reverse complement.
TACATCATTCCTATTCTCTAAATAAATTAGATATCCGATAACTTCGATAATTGTCAATAAGGAACTCGTCTCATCCAAATCTTCTCCAAAATGAATTTGAAAAATTTTAAAAGGTGTTAAAGGATTATCTTTAATTAAATATGAAATTTCGTCTAGTTGGTTATAGTTTTGTTTCTTAATTTCAAGAATACATTCGTGGAAATTTTACATAACTTCTTGACGAGGTTACAAAACTAGACTTAAAGGTAGATATAGAATTAGAAAAAATAAAAAAAAGTGTAAGAATTCTATTTAAACTTCGCTTAAATCAATTCCTTTTGTTTCTTTTAAGTATAAGTAGCCAAGCGGTATAATTAAAAGTTGAGCAAAACTTATAATAATGAAAGTAATTGCTAATCCAAAATACAATATAAGAAAACCGCTTATAATTAAACCTAGTGTGGTTCCAAAAGCATTAACTAGAGATCTTAATCCGCTTCCTGTTCCTCTAGCATTAGTTGGAGTAATCTCTACAGCAATAAGTCGACTGACTATTCTTACACCTTGTAAACAAATATATCCTAGACCGGCACCTAGACCTACTATAATTATAAGTAAAATCCCAGATAACGATGTAACTCCATAAACCACAAGTATTACCGAAATAGGAGATAAAAATGCACAAGTATAAAGTGTTGGTTTTCTCCCCCATTTATCTGCAGCTATTCCTGTAATGAGATATCCTAAAATAACCGATAAAGCTGTTATTAAAATAATAAAATTTATATATGATTCACTTACGTTTGGACTGTTTGCATAATAAACCTCTAATAAAGTAAAAACAACATAAATTGTTCCGGCAATGAGACTAATAAGTAATAGCATAATGAATTCCAAACGTCGTGCAGATTTAAAGAGAATTTTCATATTTTCTTTAAAATTACTTGGTATTTTCTCTCCAGATGCTATTTTCTCCTTCATTTCTTCATATTTTTGAGTTTCCTTGAATGTAAATAGAATAACTAAACTTAAAGGTATACCCCAAAGTATTGCAAAATAACCCATCCCCCTCCAATTCGAAGTAGTCTCTGTTACAAATATTGATCGAAAAATAGGGAGTAATAATGCACCTCCTATTCCACCCATTAGAACAAAAACATTCCATTGAGCTCTTTTTTCAGGTGGACATTCTTCACTAATATAGATCGTCCAAATATCTGAACTAAAAAATATGTACAACATAAATAAGTAAATAGTGTACTGAATAATATTCGTCGCAGTTATCAGTAATAAAGAAGCAAATGCCATGCCAAATACAGTAAAAGCTAATAATATTTTTCTTCCAAAACGATCAGCTAAAAATTGATTTAATAATACTAAATATGTACCTATTGATGCTATTGCTATACAAAAGGCAAATGTTGAATTTGCAACGTTTTGTGGAAAATCTGATAAAAATTCTGCTATAACTTTCGAAGGGATCACAGTAGGATAAAGTGTACAATATGTATCGAGTATCTCCACACACATTAAAATAACAATCATATATAATAGGGCAGCTTTTGACCTATTCTGATAAGAATTGGTTTTTTCTAAAGCCATGATAATATCTTTATATGTAAGAATGTATTTAAAGCTTCTCTGAGAATCTACTTACTCTTTATATGAACCAAGGATTAAATGTTATAATTTATAGATAATCATATTAATTATTTAATAAGCTATCAATGACAATTTTTTGAATTTTTTCTTGGACAATTTCTATAATATCATCTGAATTAACTATATAGTACCCTTTTTGTTCTGCTCTTTTGAGGTAAAGTTCCCTTACCTTATCCAGAAAAATTGTATCTTCAAATTTTTCAAGATCTTCTTGAGTTTTTCTCGCGAGAGAAATTTTAGGATTGATGTCTAAAATTATAGTTAAATCTGGTTCACCAGCAAATTTATTTATTTCTTTTACCCATTCGATTGAAATTTCATCAGATTGAACTGATTGGTATACTATAGAACTTTCAATATAGCGATCTGAAATAACTATATAACCTTCATCCAGTTTACTCTTGATTTCGTTATAATAATGGAGACTTCTATCCGCTGCAAATAGAAGTGCATCAGTACAAGGGGGAATTTCTTTATTTTTCAGAAACTTTCTTAATATTTGCCCGATATCACTATTTGAGGGTTCTTGAGTTAAGTGTAGAGATAAACCTCTACCTTCTAAAAATCCAGCAAGTAGACTACTATGCGTGGTAGTACCAGCACCATCAATTCCATCTATTACAATGAAAAATTTCTTCTTCAAATTAATTCAAAATTAATAGTTTTCCAATTAAATTTAATTTAATGAAATTATGGTCTCTTTTTAAGATATATTACTTTTTATAGTAAATAAAGATGCTTTCACTTGTTATTAAAGGGGTAGTTCTCGTAAAGAATAAAAATATATAATAAAGTCGTTTTTAATATCATAATATTTATTTGAAATTAAACAGATACAGATAAGAGTTTAATTAATTATGTCATCATCAACTCCAATAGGGTACTGTAAGCATTGCAAACAGAATGTAGTACTTAGACGCCAAGAAATTGATACTTGTTTAGCAATAGTACTTTTACTCTTTACCGCTGGAATAGGATTGATTATTTACCTAATTATTTATTATTCGAGACCAAAAAATCGATGTGTCCATTGTGGAACAGAGGTAGTTTCTTTTTTAGATCAACAAACACCACCTCCAAAGCAAATACCTTATCAACAGCAGGGAAAAAAAGAAGTTTTGCCAGTTGAGATAGTAGAGGGAGAACAAGCCAACTATTGCCCTTTATGTGGGGCTAAATTGGATGAAAAAAAGCAAAACTTTTGTCCAAATTGTGGAAGTAAAATTTAATATCTTCTAAAAGTTTCTTATCTATTTGTTTCAATCTTACAAAGATTGGACTCTAAATTATTCTAATATTACGTTTTCTAATTTTAATTTAAAGATGTTATTAGAAATGAATTATAAAATATGGAGGTAAAATAATGTCAATGATGTATTGCCCAAATTGTGAAAAGAATATTCTTACAAAGAGAGAAGATTTTAGTTTTTTATTGGCATTTCTTTTGGCGTTTACTGGACTTGGGCTTGTAATTTATATTTTATATCATATTGATAAGAAGAAAGACCACTGTATTCATTGTGAAACAAAATGTTTACCAAAACATTTGAATCATCATCAAAATACTTCAAATTCCCAACTACAGAATGATAATGCTGTCAGTTCTCTTGAATTTAAACCAATAGAACTTGAAAAAACAAAAATTAATTTTTGTCATAATTGTGGAGTAGATATAGGAGAGAGAGAAGGAATGAAATACTGCGCCTTATGCGGTAGTGGCGTAGATTAATTTTTATTTTAACTACTTTTTTTTCATTTTTTATTTATTACTTTCTTAATTTAACGTAAGCTCATTATGCATTATACAAGTAAAATTTAAAGTCAATAAAAAATGGACTCCAATTCTCATATATAATTCCTTTCCCTATAACAATTAAACAAAAGCAATATTTTTATTCTAAATAAAAGTAGAGAGTGTTTAAAAAATGAGTCAAGGAGTTAGAACAAGTTATAAAAACGAAGTAATAAACCAAAATAAAGATACCCCTCCTGAACAATTAAACGGTTTTGCGAGGTTATTTTCACGTATACCGACTATACTTCATGTATTTTTATATTTCTCAGTTATGGGTTTACTTATTTTGATTTGGGCCATTAATATAAGTAGAAATGGGCTAACGTTTTTCTGGCCGATGTTTCCCATGTTTGGTTGGGGATTTGGATGCGGATTTCATATAATATTGTATTTATCTTATAACAATAAAATCCGTTTTCTTTCGAAAATAAGGCGACGACCCTATTTCGGGGCGTTATTCATTACCCACGCCTGGTTTTATATTTCAATAAGCATCTACCTAGTCGTTCTAAATGTATTATATAGTTCATTTCCGTGGAGCGCATTTGCAGTAATCGGATGGGGGATTGGTTTTGGCTTCCATGTAATTATAGCTTCTTTAATGAAATCTCCTAAAAAGCCTGAATTAAAATCAATTCATGCCGAAAAAGCTAATTTTTGTCCTAATTGCGGCGCGAATTTTACTAAAAGACCAGACGTCAAATATTGTGCTGTATGCGGTAACAATCTAAATTAATTTTTTTTATCATTCTATTTTTTAATTTTTTCCAAATTTTAGATTTTCCTTTATTATTTTTAGGATAGTAGATTCAACGGGAGTACACCCTTTAACGAAAATTCCATTTTCATGCAGATTGTATGTACAATTTCCAATGAGATATGTATCTGAATAAAGATCTGATTGTGTTATTCCCTTTCCTATTGCGAGATTTAATGGTTTTTCAGCAGTAAAATGTTCATCAATAAAATCTTTATTATGTTTTAACAAATTGAAAATAGTCGATAAACAAGCAGAACATGACTCAACATCTATGAGATTCACATTTTTATATTTTATAGTTATTGAAGTTGGAGGGGGCTCTAATGGTTTTACAAATTGTTGGATAGATTCAGGAACTGTTTTAATGTCTTCTAAACTTTTTGGTGCTTCTGGAAATAATTCAGATATAAGTTTTAAATGCGGAACATCTTTTAATGACCAATCTGGTTGAGATATAGCGAGAGCTATAATGTCAGCTGCTAAATAATTTGTTGATGCGATAATTGTATCTAATTTCACACAATTTCCTGAAGAAGGGCCCATTCCTTCTAACGCATAAGACGCATCTATAACACATAGATCAGGTTTAAATAGAAGTGAAAGATCTGCTATAGCAACATCTAACTCTTTAATTTTTTCCATAGATTTTTTTAAATTTTCAATTATCTCAGGAGCGTGGAAATGATGCAATTTGATTTTATTTCTTTTATAGATAAGACCTTTCATGTTTTTAAAGCCTAAAGAGGCACCCGTATGCATATGCATTTTTAACACTGGTATTGATATAATATAATCGAAATCATTCCAATAGCCGGTTACTTTAACTTTTTTAAGAAGCTTTCCTCTTGGAATTTCTAATTCGATTGGAGGTTTATCATCCAAATCAATAAATTGTATCTCTTTATTATTTAATAAATCAGAATAACCCGATTGCATAAATGCTTTTTTTGTATCTGTTGCAATTATCGGAGAATCTCCAATTAAGTAATTCGCCTTATATCGCCCTTTAAAGTATCCGAAAACTGCTCTGACGACATCAGGGTTGGTGTTTATTCCAAGCCTCGGCTCAACTTCTCTTCCAACATTTGGTTTTAATAATACTGTTTTACCTGTTAGATCTGGGATTTCAAGTTGATCTAGAGCAATTCTAACCGCTAAGGCAATATTCTCATTATAAGTTATAGATACAATTGGTTCTAAAATCGGGCTCATTACTTTATACCAAGAAACTCAATTATTTTATTTTTCATTAATTTACTATTAGGAGTTTTCCCAGTAAACCACTCAAAAGCAATAACCCCTTGGTTTATTAACATATCTAATCCACTTAAAGTTTCACACCCTACTTCTGCTGCGTCTTTCATCAATTTTGTTTCCATTGGATTATATATCACGTCAAAAACAAAAAGTTCGTCATGCAATAAATCCTTTGAAATAGGAGTTAGATCAATATTAGGATACATCCCAATAGGAGTAGCATTGATTAAAATATCTGTTTGCTTAATCAGATTCGCAATATTTTTTTCGTTCGCAATTTTACCCTCAATATGGGCATCCATATTTTTTTTAATCTCATTTGCTATTATTACTGCTCTTTCTTCAATAATATCGGTTAATACAATTTTTTTAGCTTCTTCTGAGAAAAGATATGCTATTGATCTTGCGGCACCTCCTGAGCCTAAAAATAAAATGCTTTTACCTTCAATTGAACATCCTGCATCTATGAAAGATTTCTTGGCCCCTGGAGCATCAGTGTTTGTTGCCTTTAGGTATCCATCTTCATTTTTTACAGTATTTATTGCTCCCATTTTTTCTGCTATAGGATCTATTTCATCGAGAAATTTCATAATTGGATTTTTATGAGGGATTGTTACATTAGCTCCCCTAATTCCAAAAACTCGAATTGCCTCTACCGCCTTTTCCAAATTATCGGGATGTACATCATATGCCACATACACATAATCCAAGCCTAACTCTTGTAATGCTGGATTCCACATTGTAGGGGACATTGAATGCTCAACAGGATGTCCTATTATACAGAATACTTTCGTATGCCCAGTTATTGTATACTTTTCAGCCATAAAAATTCGAAATAATATTGGTTTTAATATAATGTGAAAATCTAAAGTTTATAAAATGTTTTAGAATTAAAATAATTTATAATATTAACCTCAGTTTTAAAATGAAATATAAAGCGAGGTATCATGTATGACGAAAGATTCTATTGCTCTTATAGGATTTATGGCTACAGGCAAAACATCCATAGGTCAAATGTTGGCAGATAAAATTGGAAATGACTACAGGTTTATTGAAACGGATCAATTTATTATTGAAGATGCGGGAAAATCAATTCCCCGCATATTTGCTGAGGATGGAGAAATAGCTTTTAGAGAATATGAAATAGATGCTTGTAAAAAAGCCTCACATCTACATAAAGTTGTTATTTCATGCGGAGGCGGGATTGTTCTTAATAAAATTAATATTGATTACTTAAAGCAAAATAGTCATATTGTATTACTCCAGGCGACAGCAGAAGAGATTTTTAAAAGAGCAATAAAAGATGGTCAAGAAACTAGACCTGTTATTGATAAAGAAGATCCAAAAGCAGAAATAAAAAAAGTCTTAGTGTTTAGAAAACCGTTTTATGAAGCAGCAGCAGAAATAATAATAGAAACAACGGGTAGAGATCTCGAAGAAATTGTAAAAGAGATCCTACAAAAAACAAAAATAAAAAGTGACAACTAAACGATGACTCTTGCTAATGAATTTATTGAAATTATCCAACAGATTTCTGATACAATTGATATCCCCTTAATTCAAGAAGTTTATATTCCTAATCAAGATGAAATTGAGAAAAATGCTCGAAAATTGAATTTTGGAGCAATAAAATTAGAAGATGGTACAGTAGGCATTGTATATATTAGTTTATCACCACAAATCAAAGAAATCGGAGCAGTCACAGATCTAACTAAATTTATAGGGATGAATCTAATAGATCTTGCTAAAGAATTCAAATCTTCAGATAATTTTCAAAAAACATTAGGTTTAGGAGCAATTAATGCTATTAGCCAGTATATTTTTCGAAAATCTGATTTTTCTTTTGATTTTACTACTGATTCTCTTGGATTGTTAGATTTTAATCGAGCAGATAAACCAGGAATGGTTGGATTTTTTCCACCATTAGTTGCCCATATAAAAAAAATGGGTCTTCAACTCATCATTATTGAAAAAAAAGCCAATTTAGTGCAAAAAACTAATAATTGGGAAGTTACATTAGATCCAACTCGATTGGAAACTTGTAATAAGGTTTTAATTACAAGTACTACAATTCTTAATGAATCCTTAGATCAAATCTTGAAATATTGCTCCCAAGCTGAAAAGATTTCAATTATCGGCCCTACTGCAGGATTTTTTCCTGATCCGCTCTTTTCAAAAGGGATTAATATTGTAGGTGGGACCTATATACATAATCCAAACCTTTTTATGGAGCTAATTTCTGAAAATAAGCGCTGGGGGCCATCAACCAAAAAATATTGTATTCAAAAAAAGAACTATCCAGGAATAACTGCTTTACTGAATCGTATTAAAACATAGATTGGAACATCACCATTTTACTATTTTTCAATTGTTTGAGAAATCATCACAAACAGTACAAAAAAAACCTAAATTTAAATTTATCAAAAATATTTTGGTTTTAACAATAAGATTAAATTTTTAAGATTTTTAAAACAATGTCAGATTATAAACGAGTTAAATGTCCCGAATGTGGAAATGAAAATCCGCGAAAGCTACATGAGGAAAATGATAAAAATGAAATTTTATATTTTTCTATGCAGGGAACTCCTGTATATAAGAAAATTATGAAATGTGGAGAGTGCGGATACAATTTTAAAAAAGGCTAAGAAACAAGTAAAATACTTTTATACAAATTATTACAAATTATAAAAAATACTTTTTTATGTTTTTTCTTTTGTTCACTTTTAGAACTTTTTCATTTAGACCTCACGATTCAACATAAAGTCATTAAATTCTTTCATATCAAGCTGATGAAATTATTATTAATTATTTTTGTGATACTGATAAAACTTTATTATAATGATAAAATAATTTTATTT
>JAHQWS010000038.1 GCA_029856295.1 Promethearchaeia archaeon | reverse complement strand
CCATTCTTGTAGCAAATTCTATGGTATCTTTTAAACGAGGCCAATGAATGTATCCTGAAGCTTCCACAATTGATGCCATTTTTGTGGTTTTTTTTATGACATCGTCAGTTTTATAACGATTGAAAGCCTCATCTTCAATTTCAGGACTCACAATCATAGGGCAGCTTTCCAGGTTTTTGTTTGGTTTTCCACGGATACAAAAATTTAAACTATTACAGTTATGGCACGTAGGATCCATTTCATTTCATTTCCTTTTTAATTTTTATTTTCTATTTGATTTTTAAATATTCTTACTATTTAAGAATTTTTCCCGTTTCTAAATACCATAAGTATAAATCTAATTCAGCTAAATTTAACTTAAGCTTTTTTCCTAAATCTTTCAATATTTCTTCAATTTCAAGGTATTTACTTTTTTTTAACGCTTTTGGTTTTTGTATTAGACTATACTTTTCTAAAAGATCTATTATATGAAAATCAATAATCGCATAATCATTAAAACCAATATTTCTTAGAAAATGACTTGCTTCTTTATAGCCGATGCCTTTTATATTTTTAACGATCCAATCTCTCAACCCATTGATATCATCGTTAGATTTAATCATTTTTTCTAAATTATCCTTGTGGTCCCTCGCTTCAGTAATATATTCTGAACGAATATTGGGGAATCTATATCCCAATGCTTTAAATTTATCAGTCAATTTTTCTTTTGAAAGATTTAGGAATCCATTATGTATGCCTTCATGGACTTCAATACATTTTTCAGCTCCACAATTGGCAGTCATAATACAAAAACATAATTCTTTAAAAATCTCATCGATAGGCAGGACCTTAATTTTCTCAAATTCATGGATTCGAGTCTCAATTACTCTCTTTATTTCACTTTTTTTAAGATTTTCAAGAGTGTCCATTAATTCTTTCATTTTTAATATGAAATGAATGAAGATTTAAAATTGAGATTCTTTCGAAGGATAAGGAAATAATTAATAAAATCAGTGAATTAAGTCTTAATGCAAAATTTTATTAATCCTCTAATCTTCTAAGCTTTCTTTAATTAAAAAAGAGAAGAAAAATAAATATTAATAAAATTAAATTTAAATAATTAAAACATATTCGCAAGAAAAACGACATTGCTCAATGAGTTTTTTTTCAAAATAAAAACTTTTTGAACGACGTCCGATTTAAGAAAGATATCAATGCGATCCAAGGGAAATGAGGTATAGTCACTAATGAAAAATAAAAAATTAAAGAAGTTAGACTTGAATATGCCAGAAGATCTTCAACCCGGATAAAGAATTCACATTTCTAGCTGGTGCGGGGATCTCCATAGATGCTCCATCGTGCTTACTTTCTGCTAAGCACATTGTAAACGTCATCGTGGAATCAAGCTGTCCCAAGGACGAGGTGGAACGCATCTTGCAACTTGATAATTTGCGGTATGAGTTGATCATCGAGGGCATCCAGCAGATTATTGATCCCGACTTAAAATTCATGAACTTCTTCGACTTGTTTGATAAGCCAAATATTATGCACCACTTCTTAGCCAAGGCAATCCAAATAGGTGAAGAAGTCATCACGACAAATTTCGATTATTTAATAGAGATGGCATTGGCTGAACAACTCCAATCTAAGGATGATATAACCCTCATCATAAATAAACTGGATTATGAGAAATTTGAAGATATAAAAGCACTACGAAAAGGGAGTAAGTTTCCCCTGTGCAAGATTCACGGTTCCAAGAAAAACTTGGTCACGGGAGAAGATACCACAGACTCGCTGGTTACCACAATCTCCGCGCTTGGAAGGGATTGCTCCGCGGAAGAGACTTTTGCGATAGAAGCGTACAAGATCCCCGTAGTGAACGCACTCACATCAAGACGTTCACTTGTTATTATCGGTTATTCCGGAAGCGATGATTTTGACATTGGTCCAACCCTAAGGGAATTGCAGGATTTGGATGAGATCATCTGGATAGACCATGCATTCGATCGAGATCCCGCCATCATTGATGCTTACGAAGTTTTAGATACGGAAGGTAATGGAGACAATGATATGGGTTCCAGTCCTGAACAAACCCAAGTGGATGAAATATTATTAGATGTTGCATTTAAATTCAAGAGTATGGAGATCAAGACCAAACTCTACAAGGTGGTTGCCAACACATCACACTTACTAGAAGAAGTCTTGTGGCCCATCATGTTCAAGGGGACGGTGCCCCCCTCCATCAACAAGGAGGACAAATGCCTTGTCGACTTGCAAAAGTTCATGAAACCCATTCTTGATACGGTGACTGATATCAAAGAATACAGACTTGCGTGGAGGATTTATTGGTCCCTCACATCGCTAGATGATGCACTCCGGTGTAGTGAGAAGGGACTTTCTCTTGCAAGGAAATATAATGATGAGGATATCCTAGCTCTTTTTATGAATGCCACCGCATTGGTATATGACTCACGTGGAAGGTTAGAAGAAGCGCTTGATTTGTTTGAAGATGCGGCGCAAATTGCAGAAAAAATCGGTGATACTATAGGTTTACCCACTTATCTTTATAATGCAGCACGATTGCATAGGATGTCCGGAAGGTTAGAGAAAGCAAAGGAACTACACAAAGAGATTTTGGCACTCGCCGAAAAGGAAGGATTAGAAGCTATCAAGGTGAATGTGCTTATTGATAAGGCCCTGATTCAAGATCTTCAAGGCGATTATGATGGCGCCCTCGCTCTTTATAAAGATGGATTAAAATTAAATGAAATTATTGGCAATCTTCCCATGAAAGCCACTATATTCAATAACATGGCAGGAGTTTTCATTGATAAAGGTGAGTTTACAAAAGCGCGAGAGCATTACCTTGAAGCCATCAAGATTGATGATCTTCTTGGTAAGATGAATTGGAAAGCGCTCAGAATATCAGCGATCGGGGAAGTATATAGACATTCCGGTGATTTCAAAATAGCTATTGAAAAATATAATGAAGCACTGTCCATAGCAGAGATACTAGATGATCCCCTTTCCAAAGCAAATATTTACAATAATATGGGCCTTGCAAAGCAATCTTTGGGAGAGATGCAAGAATCGAGAGAATTATTCCAAAAATCAGTTGAAATCTATCGTGATTTAAACCAAAAAAGTTCGCTTGGAGTTTCGCTTCATAATTTGGGTACCTTTTTTTTCAACCACGGTGAAATAAAGGATGCTATGGAATATTACCAGGAAGCACTTGAAATTGCTAATGATTTAAATGATTTATCAGGAAAAGCAGGGCGATTAAAGAGCATGGGAGACGTGTATGAAGCAAGAGGAGAGTACACTAAGGCTCGGGAATATTTTTCAAATGCTCTTGATATAGCTATTGAAATCGGTGAGAAAATCCGAATTCCTATGTATCTCCAATCTCTTGGAGGAAATGATGTAGCTTTAGGAAAATTTAATGATGCTATGGAAAAATATGAGAAAGCTCTTTCCCTAAGCAGAGAGATGAACAACAAAGGTTCTATCGTCATATCGTTATCAAATGTTGCATCTGTTTATCGAAACACGAACAAAAACGATAAAGCCTTACAATATTACAACGAAGCACTTAAATTTGCAAGAGAAATAAATCTTGTTAAAGAAATTGGGCCACTGATCAATAATATAGGTCAGGTACATACGAATATGGGGGATTATAAAACGGCACTTGATTTTTACCAGAAGGCTTTGAAAATGAACGAGGAAATCGGTGATATTGAAGGAATCGGCATTGGGAAGAATAACATTGGACTAGCATTACAGAACCTTGGTAATCTTGAAGAAGCGGGGGAATATTATAAAGAAGCCTTAGCAATAGACGAGAAACTTGGAAAAAAAGGAAGTATGGCCGTGATACACGTCAATATTGGTTCGCTTTACATGGATTTGGATAAGAATGAGAAGGCAATTGAAGAACTCAAGTTAGCTCTTGCCTTATACGAAGATACGGGGAGGATCGTAGGAAGAGGAGGTATGTATGCAAATATGGGTCTTACATATATAGCACTCAAACAGTATAATGATGCAATTAAAGCCTATGAGAATGCTTTAACTTTTTCTCAAGAGATCGGAAATTTAGAATCTGTTTCAAGACAATATCGAAACATTGGCATCTCACATCACCATAAGAAAGAATATGAGAAAGCTATAAGTTTCTATAAAAAGGCCCTTGAGGTTGCCGAAAACATTGATAAAAAAGATTATATTGCCGATTTATACAACGACATGGGGAATTCTTATTACCTTCAGGAAAAATATGAGGAGTCGTTACCATTCTTCGAGAAGGCAACGAAAATCGGTAGCAAGATAACTAATGATTTATCTGTGGGGATTTACCACAAGTGCTATGCCCAAGCGTTGCGCGAGGTTGGGAATTTTGATGATGCAATTTTCCATTTTGGAACCGCTTTTGAACTTTTCGAGCAAGTTAAAAGCTTCGAAAACATGGCAAGGGTTCGTCAGAGCTGTGGTGTAATTTACAAAAATTCGGGAAACAACGAGAAAGCACTTGAAGAATTTGAAAGGGCATTAAATTTTGCCAGTGAAGCAGGAATATTCACACTTATATCAGATATCCGAAGTGAAATAGGATATATCTACTATAGCATGAATGACTTGCAAAAAGCTCATGAATATCTATCATCAGCTCTAAAGAGTGCCCGCGATGCGCAAAACCTGCCTTATATTGTGCATTACCTTAATGACATGACAGTTGTTCACATGGATCTCAATGATCTAGAAAAAGCACTGGAATACAACCAAGAGGCAATCGCGCTAGGGGAAAAAGAAGGGATGTTAGAAAAAACTGCCCTTGCATGGGCAAGTCGAGGAAAATTATATACAAAATCCGGGAATTTAAGCGAAGCTGTTGAAAGTTACAAGGCAGCAATGAAAATTAGTGAAAAAACAGAAGATGTTATGATGCAAGTAAACAGGGCATATGACATTGCTCAACTCTACTATAATGCGAAAGAGTTCCAAGCAGCAATTCCCTGGTACGAGAAAGTAATAGAACTAGATAGGATCCTTAAAGACAAGCCCTCGATTCGCAACCAACACTGGAACATTGCCCTATGCTACAATGGATTGGGGAAAAATGGAAAAGCAATCGATTCCTTGGAAAAGACACTTGAATTTGATAAGGAATTGGGCAATACTGGAAACCAAATCTCGGTGGCACGCACCCTAGGAAAGTTTTATTCTGAACAAGGGAATTTGAGAATGGCAGAAATGCGTTTCTTGGAAGCGATATCTGTATGCGATCAAGTAGGGGATATTAAAGCGAAGGATAAAATCGTATATGATCTTGCACGGATGTATCAACAGAACGGGATGCGCGAGGAAGCCATCAAGAGGTATCTCGAGGACGCTGCGATTTGTGAACAACTTGGAAATAAAGCAGACGTGGAAATGTTATACAGGAACATTGCCGACGTTTACGAGAGCAACGGAGAATACCAAGAAGCAAAGGAATATCTCGGGAAATCAGTAGTTCTTTCAAGGGAGGTGGGAAACATGAAGCAAGCTGCGATCACGACAAATAATATTGGAAGTCTGTTATACGAATTACAAGAATTTCAAGAAGCTATAAAGTATTACAAGGCAGCAATGGATATCAACCGGGAATTAGGTGAAGATTTGACACTTGCCAACAATTACCAGAACGCCGGTACTGCATATCGGCAGATGGGAAATCATTCGGAAGCAAAGATAATGTTTGAAGAAGCGATGAAGATTAATGAATCACGTGGCGCGATGTCGGATGTTGCGTGGACCCTTGGTAGCTTGGCTCGGACACAAGAAATGCAGGAAAAGCTCGAGATGGCCATTGAAACACGAATGCGAGCAGCTCAAATCTACGAGGATGTGGAAAATCATGAATCACAGGTAAATCAACTATCAAGCGCAGGAGAATTGCATGAAAAGTTAGGTAATCTTGCAGCAGCAAAGAAATGCTACAAGAAGATTGTTGAAGTTTACGAGACTATCAATAATGCTGAAAAAGCAGAAGAATGGCGAAGTAGGCTCTAAAAATTTCAAAATAAAAAAGTGATATTAAATCAAAATAAAAATCAATATAGGTTTTGTTTTCTAAATATTTTTAGAAATAAATTTAACAAATCATAACTTTAATTATATCAAATTTCTATTAAAAGGAATGCTAAAGCATGACTCCTAAAAAAAAGAAAGTGATCGTTCTCGGTTCAATTGCGTTTGATTATATTATGGGCTTTGATGAGAATTTTGTCAATGCCGTTTCTATTGATCATGAAAAAGGCGAATATCAAAGCACTGTGACTACTAGCAGTAGAATACAGCACTTTGGAGGTACAGCAGGAAATATCTGCTATAATTTAGGTTTAATAAACGTGGGAAATGCCCACGTTTTTTGCTCAGTAGGAAAGGATTTTGAGAGCCTTGGCTATAATGAACATATAACTCGCTTTGATAATATTGAACTTGGTGTTGATGTTCAGGAAGAACTTTTTACTGCTGCCTGTTATATTGTTAATGATATTAAAGCTAATCAGATGATTATTTTTCATGGAGGCGCGCTTGATAAATGTAAAGAAATTGATCTAAGAGAAAGAATACCCGATCCTGAAAATTATATTTATTCGATTAATTCAACTCAAAGCGTTGAGGCTATGGTAAATTTTCAGGACCAATTATATGATTTAAAAATTCCTATAATTTTTGATCCTGGTCAGGTAACTCCACTATTTCCTAAAGATTTATTAGCCGAAGTTATTAAAAAGACAAATATATTGATCGGTAATGAATTTGAAATTAAACAAATCGAAGCTAAATTGGAATCATCTATTGAAGATATTATAAAACAAGTAAGAGCAATCATTATAACAAAAGGAAAAGAAGGGTCTCAACTAATCTACAAGGATGAAAAAAAGATTTATCAAATAGATATACCTATTTGCCAACCGAAAAAATTGGTTGAACCAACAGGAGCGGGTGATGGGTATAGAGCAGGAATTTTAACAGGATTATCTTTGGATATGACTTTAATAGATTCATGCCGCTTAGGTTCCGTGATTGGTTCTTTCGTGGTTGAAACAAGTGGACCACAGACCCAATATTATCAAATTAGAGATGTAAAAAAACGTTTTTTTGAAAGTTATGGTTATCTTCCTCAAGAATTAGAAATTTTGTAAAATTAAAGTAGAAAATCCAATTTAATCCTCCCAATTTTGTAAAATTGAGCTATTAAAAAAATTTTCAAACTATTAAAAGCATTTTTTACACACAAATTTTGTACACTCGTTTAAGGATTTGCCTCAAATGTAATAGGAGAAACAAGAAAAACCATTTTATTTATAAGCTACGTAGAAATATGATCATTTGGAGATTAATTTTAATCAAAATTTTCAATTTTTTTCAGTTGTGGGATTAACGATTAGTAATAAAAATAATAATTCAGAAAGGGATTTAATGGAATTTCCTCACGATAGTTATAATAGTAGTGGTATTGATGTAAGGGAATTGTCTGAAAATGAAAAAAATAGATTAATCTCTCTATTGAAAGACGAATTTTTAATGAATTCATCATAAAATTAGATTGTATTATTGCTTATCTTCTTATTGTATAAGCTTCTACTGATATTAAAATCTTTCAATTGGTTATGTAGAATTGAAGAATTTTAATGTAAATTAGAAAAATTTCAAATGTTTCAGCTATCATAACGAATTTAGAAAAATTCGAAAACTTTATATGGATTCAATTGAACAATACACAAACTTTTTTAAATTCGCTTATATTTTTAAGTTCAGATAAGAATTTCATTTTTTATTACAAGGTTTTCATTTAAGATAGGGGATATTAAGAATTACCGTCGAAGAACAGGAACATGACTTTCATAAACACTTAAGTAAATTAAGTTGCTTGATGATTGGAGTAGGAGGTTTAATCGGAGGAGGTATTTTCAGTGTTATAGGAGTTATATCTACCTTTACAGGGCCATATTCTTATTTATCATATGTAATTACTGGATTAGTGGCTTTAATTACAGTATACTCATATCAAAAACTTAACTTAAAATGGTGTGATCCTGGCGGGGAATATACTTGTGTTCAAAATGCATTTCATAATTCCAAACTCCAAAATCTCGGACCATTTATCGGTATATTATTATTCTTTGGATATATAGTAACTATGGCTTTATACGCTTATACGTTTAGTGTTTATTTTATTCTAATGTTTGATGTAGGATACAACTTTTATTTAATCGCTATCATTATTATTATTTTAATCTCTATTTTAATGTTATTAAATTTAAAAGGAGTTAAAGAGTCAGCAAGAATACAAAGTCTTCTTGTAATAATTTATTGTTGTATTTTTCTTATTTTTTTAATCCTTGGAATTAGTTTTGTATTACAAAACCCAGATCGTATGGTAACTAATGTAGGATTAGATAGTGAGTCAATTACTAATATTAATATTATGGGAATAATACTTGGGAGTAGCTGTATTCTTATTTCCTATGAAGGTTTCCAATTAATAGCGTATGGTTCGCATGAAATGGAGGATATGGAAGGAGGTCTAAAAATGATGAAATGGGCTCTTGTTACTTCCATGGTTTTTTATTGTGCAGTTGGTTTCACAACAATGGCTGTTCTAGGTGTCTCTGGAATAACTGGTGAGGGTACGCATGATGCTGAGGTTTCTATAGCTGTAGCTGCTTTAATTTCAATAGGAATATTGGGTATGTTTTTAATTATATTAGGAGCTCTTTTATCAACAGCGAGTGCATTGAATGCGACTATATTGGGTTCTTCTCGCCTTGCTTATATGATGGCTAAAGATGAAGTCCTCCCACAAAAAATCTCCAAGATCAATAAAAATAAAGTTCCATATATATCAATTATTATTACGGGAATTATTAGCATAATTCTCGCACTGTCCACCGGGGGTGCTCTCGCAATCGCGGGTCTTGCGGGCCTAATTTTTGCTCAAATATTTTTCATTATTAACTTTACTAACTTTAAAGCTAGGAAAGAGACGGGTAGCAATGCCATTTTGCCAATAACTGGGATGATACTGACCGCCAGCTTTTTTAGTATATTAATTTTTTATAGTTTTTTTAATATTTATCAAGAAATATATTCATTACTCTCTTTTTTTGTAATGGAGGTTGCAGCCATATTTTTCGTAGTACATATTAAGAGAAAAAATGGAAATTCTAAGAAGAAAAATTGACTCTTAAATGTCATTCATATGACGATTCATTTTAAATGGAGTTTAACTAGCAAATATAATCTATCCCTAATAATCTTGAAAATTTAAAAATGTAGTTAAAAAATGACTATTTTATAAAGAGCCTTGTAAGTTAACAAAACCAGAAATTATTGCTAAAATTCGAAAAGAAGCTGAATTAAATTCCATGGAATTGCGAATATTAAATGTTATATATTCACTTCTAAAAGGTAAAGGGAAGAGTGAATTTTATTTAGATTATATTTTAGAAGTAGTACATGAGGAAAATAAGGATTTAATTATTGACTCCATAGAAACCTTAATTGGTAGAAAAATAATCGTACCTAGTACGGATGAGAAATATAAATAAATATAATTTTATAATATCTCCTTTTCTTAATTTTATATATGGTACAGAAAAAAGAAGAATTTAAAGAACTTAGATTTAAATGCCTAAGGTGCGGCAACTGTTGTGTTGATAAGAATACGCTAGTCAATATTACTTATTCTGATATCTTGAGAATCAAGGATGGTTTAAAATTAAAAATCGAGGAGATCCTAGAAATA
>JAHQWS010000037.1 GCA_029856295.1 Promethearchaeia archaeon | reverse complement strand
CTATACGATTATCCAAACCTTAGTAGAGTTAAATAATCATGAATCAAAATCAATTTTAGTTAATATGATTAAAAATATCAGGAAAACCAAATATCTTGATGAAAAAAATAAAATCGAAAATAAAAAATTCAAGAGATCTATTAAAAAATTTATAAAAAAAGCAAAATTTGAAATCTATACACATGAAGAATTAGCTGCAATAATTGTAAATTATTTAACAATTTCCGCATTAACAAAAAAGTTTTATTCTGTCTATTTTGAATTAGAAAATGCTCTAGTTGTTAAATTGGATTTGGCTGATGTCGAATATGAAGTAAGGGGTTGGAAAGCAGATTTTAAAAATAATATAAAAGAAATCTCTGAGATTACTGGATTAGAGAATTTAAAACATTTAACGCATCTTAATTTATCAAATAATCAAATAGAACAAATTAAAGATTTAAAAAATTTGGAAAATTTAACCCATCTTTTTATAGCGAATAATAAAATTATTAATATTGAAAATGTGGAGTTTATAAGAAAAATACAAAATCTGAAATATTTAGATCTCGCTGGAAATCCAATAACAAATTACTTAACTAAACAGGATTTCGAAAATTTGGAAGTTCATCTAAAGAAACCTTATTTCTAAATAAAAAAAAGAAAATAAAATAAAAAAAAATAATTATTATTAAATTGATATAAGTAAAAAAAAAAGAAAAAGAGATTATTCAATTAATTGTGTTTTTCCAGTGCCCCAAACTCCTAATGCCCGACCCAATTCCTTATGCTGTTTAGCATGGTCCTTCACAGGGATTCCCTGCATTACTGCATCAATTGCCTGCCTAAAAGCTCTTGCTCCATCTAATGGGCCATCGGGGTGGCTATGAATTCCTCCTCCACTACCAATGAGTATATCATTTCCTGCTTCTTTCACGGTTTTTTCGACCATTCCCTGCGTGATTCCTCCGGATGGCATAGGCAACGTTGGTGCGATGTGCTGAAGAGGATACCTTAAGGTTTTAAGGTTTTGTTCATATCTTTCATCAAGAATTTCTGCTTTTCCATACGGGGCTGGTAATACTACAGAATCAGCACCGCAAATTCTGGGAAATTTTGCTAGGGTTAACATGCTAGTCATCCCTGTCCATTCTCCTCCAAAGTATGCTCCGGCAAAATCCATATGCCCTAAAATAGGTACTTTAATTGAAGGATCCTCAGCCAGTTGTCTCAATGCTTCAAATCCGGAAGTTAAATAATTTATCATTAAAGCGTTGGCCCCCATTTCAATCATTTTGTCGGCGTTCTCGAATAAGTCTGGGAATTTACTCGTTACATTTATTGTATATAATGTTTTTTCTCCCTTTTCTGAATCTGCTCTGTCTAAAGCTTCCATGTAAGCGGATAAACGATCTTCTAAAGGATTAAATGACGGATTACCAATTAATTCATCATCTTTAACAACATCGCATCCCCCAACAGCGGCTTGGTATAATAAATCAGCTCCAACATCGCAAGTATGCCCGGTGCAAGGCTTTATCATGTTGTTTAATAAGGGTCTCTCTGGAATATTTAGCAATTTTCGAAGGCCGTCAATTCCGAATTTAGGTCCTTTAAAATCTTCTAGCCATGCTTTTGGAAATGAGAGATCTACCAACTTTAAACCATGAGTTATAGCTATATTGCCTATTACGCTGGTTAATAGCATAGGAATACCATCTCCCTTAAAATTTATTATTGGAAAGCCGATTTGCACGAAGTATATGCGTTCTTTAAGGTCCTTTGGCAACACATACTCGTATGTTGGAAGCTCGTAAACCCCGAGCACTCGTGCGACGTGATGTTTTCTTACTTCCTGCGTTTCAGCAGGTACGCGAACCCATGTTCCGGTTGATTGTTCGATTGCTGCAAAGCGGGACAGATAGTTGACGTTCATGCCTTTAGGGCGCTTAATGATGTATGAGGCAATTACATACTTCTCCAGATCGATCCCGTCGAGCCCGATGGCTTCAGGCGTATCGAAATATTTTTCACAACTTTTATATGGTGTGTCCATAAACTAATCACATTTTTATTAAATTTTAAAGATAATAGTAATTGAATATTGAAAAATTTTTGGCTGTAAATAATAAATGTTTTAATTTAAAAAAAATAAAAAAATAGTAAAATAATAAAAAAAAGAGTTTTAATAATTTAGTTAATCTTCTTGTTCAACTTTTTCTTTAGACTTTGCTTTATATTCCATATAGGCATCTTCAAGAACATTTAAGTATTCCACTAACACTTGGTCTGCTTTCGATTTATTTTCGTATTCCATTTTAATGATGTTTAGAAGATATTTTGGAAACATTAAGGAAATATTAAAGTCAGTTAGTAGCGCATAATATTCATTACCTTTTTTATCTTGGAAAACTTGAATAATCTGACTTTCCCATAGGATCTTCAATACCTCATCAATGTTATCAACACCTTTCTTCTTAAGTTTCTCAAGTTCGTTTCTAGTGACAATTGCCGTTCTGAGTAATCTTAAGGTCTCATACACTGGGGGATTGACGATAATCTCCACGATTTTCAGGTTGTCTTCATCAGAGGGACTATAATTTTGGAAAAAACGTTTCACAGCAGCGATGTAATCTGAAGTAAGTTCAGCGGGAAGCCCTTTTTCGGCAGGGTCTTTCAATAATGTTATTGGAGGTCTTCTGATCATTAAAAGATCGTTTGTAAAAAAAATGATTTCCGACTGCATTCCCTTTACAGAAGATTCCTTTATCACTTCACGTTTAATTAAATCATTTAACACTGAATCTAAATCTACAAATCCCTGTGTATATCTATCCTTAAGCCATACCATTAATTCTGATTTGGACAAAACTCCCTCATCTCTGAGACGATTAATGACTAATCGTTTTGTTTCATCTTGGTACGTCATTGCTAATCGTTGCTCATCATTGAGTGAAGGGTATACTGAAAGGCGTTGAAATAAGGAGGGAATCATCTGTAGATAGGACCCATCATCATAATGTTGGAGGATAGAACGAGACGTATCTGCCAAACCTCCTTCATACGCATCCGGGTCGTCATCTAAGCTTAACAGTAACATAATATAAAATGAGGTATCAGGGCCCGTAAAAAATGATGCGATATTTAGTGAACCGACCATGAGACTTATCATTCCAGATTCTCCGCTATATTCATGGGTGCTATATACTTGCATTAAGGTTTTATCAGTGACCACAATTTCTTCCGGGTACTTTGCTAAGATCTCAGTACCGACTCTATCATCCCATCTCATTACAACTAATCCAATTGGCATTTACTCCACACCCCCTCGTTTATTTATTGAATCGTTTGATTTAGAAATAGCTTTTGGTTTCTTTGCTTTTATTCCTAATATGTCACTTAATGATAGTCCGATTTCTTCCCATTCAGTACCGAATTGTTTTAATATCATCTCATTTTTTAAATCTGTCAATGCAGAATCGGGAATTTCTTTCTTCGCTTTAATTGCCTTCTTCATAGCTCTTGCCTTTTTAACGAATTTAGGAATTCTTGCGATTTGAATATATCTATATGCTGACAGACTTCCAGCGACAGCGGCAATAGCTCCAATGACCATTATAAAATAAAATGTCGGTATTCCGGGATATACTTCTTCCATTTCTATTACTATTGTGATGTCTAAATTTTCAGTATCATAATTATCTTTTTTGATTATAATCTCTCCGGTAAGCGTTTGAGAAGTAAAGAATGCCTCAAATTTTTCAGTATCAAAAGTATATGTATAAATTCCAGGATCATCTTCATCGAAATCAAATTCATCATCACCAATTTCCAATGTTACCTTGGCATCCCTTATTTTCTCTCCACTTGCTTCATCAATTAATTCAATTTCGAATTCAATCTTATCTCCCTTAACCAAGTTAACTTGATCGTCTTTTAATCCTTTAGCACTTAAATCAACATCGAAAATTCTTAAATTTATTTTTAAGTCAATAATAGCACTGCTGGTTTCATAATTTTGTTTTTCTAAAGTAACAATTAACTTATAACTTCCAACTGCTTGATTCTCGGTATCAAAATCTAAGACATATCGGTTATCATCTGTAGCAATTAAGTCGGTATCTTCACTTGCAGCGGTAATTGGATTTCCATCATCGTCTAATTTGTACCAGAAATATGAATATGTATCTAAATCTCCAATTCTCTGTGTAGGTACCTTTAGTGTGTCATTGTATTCGAATGTAAAAATATAACCCTCATCCTCATCAACATTAATATTCTTTGTTATTAGAATCAATTTTTCCACGCCGTTGATATTAGTAGTTCTGGGTTTCACTTCCAAGAAGTAAAAGTTTTCTTGTGTTGAATAATTTTCTAAAATAGCACTTATTTCAAGGAAATATGTATCAGCATTAGCCAAACTCAAGTCTAATTCGAATGTATAATAACTATCATCTCTTGGATCAGTATTAATATCACCTGAATCAACAATCTTAACCGGATCACTTTTCCATTCATAATTAAGCCGAGCACCTTTCAACGAGTTGTCAGAATCATCATTATATCGAACTGTAACATTAATTTTTTCACCGTAAAATCCAGAAATTTCTGTGATAGGATTAAATGAATAGTCGTGGACAGTCATACTAGTAGGCAATGGTTCTATATATAACTGCTTTTGAAGTTCAGAAGGAACATAATTCTCATAGTTAGCTGTAATTTTGATAAAATAATATGTATTACCTATTAGTGAAAATTTAGTAGTTATAAATGAGTAGTTAAAAACTCCCGCAGATAGTTCTACAATATCATTCTTGATATTTGTCAGTGTGCTAAATGGATCACCTTCACCATCTAATATTTGTACTAATATTTCTGTAGGCGTGGCAAGTTGAGCAGTAAAACCGGGTTTCTCCCATGTGAAATTAAATACAATATAGAATGTTTCTCCCCAGAGTACTTCATTTTCATAATCTATTAATTTTAATGTGGTATTATAGTCATCCATATCCAAATCAATTCTTAAATCAACAAAGGTCTTAGTAGTTAATGAAAAGTTATAATGACTCAGAAAGTTATCGTTTTTATCCCAATCAATAGATCTTACATTTCCACCAAAAAATGCCTCAACCGAATAATTTTCCCAATCACCATATCCATCTACAAATGAAATAAAAGTAGCAAGTCCATTTGCTTGAACTGTAATATTTGCAATTGTATTAATAGGTTGGGGATTATTTGTTTCATTGTAAAATCTTAGCTTGGCATTAGCAAATGAGGTTTTATCATCTTTTTCAGTTACATTAAAAGTTATATTGCATATCTGTGTTGGAACATTAAGATGTGGCCCAAATATTTGGGTTCTATCCTTTATTTTTACTTTATCGTTCCTATAAACATTTTTTTCTGGATTTGGAAGTGATATATAATCATAGTATGCTTCATAATCGTATGTGCTGGTGTTTAACCATCTTATTGTGGTGTTACCAATTTCATTTAACGTTCCTTTGCTCACATCGATAGATGTGAGGCGATCTATAAGTTTAACAAAGCCATATTGAACAGGATCTCCATCAACATCAGAAACATTAAAGTAAAACGTAGATAGATTTAAATATGCAGTGAGTTTATGGACTAGGTTTTTGATTTGATAATTCTCATAGATAAAAACAGTTTCTGTCTGTGGATTATCCAAACCATTTTGAGTATAGTTGACTGTAATATTATAAATACCATTTTTTTCAAGATCAATAAAATTCGCTACTCCACTGACATCACTATCATCATCATCATTAAGCTCCGGTTGAGACATATTACTAATATAAGCCGTTGCTCCGGGTACTGGAGTTCCATCCTCATCTAAGCATGTAACCTCTAATCTAAAGGTTGCTGGCTCGACATCTCCCGTACTTATTTGAAGCATAGCATCTGGATGTACTGTTTGTACATCTGAAATACTTGTATCCCATATGGAAATATCATCCCAATATAAATCTCGGTTTGTATAGGCATCATCATCTGCAATGTAAAATAGAAAGTCATCATGAGCAATATAGCTTAATGTGTACCAGAAAAAGGTATTTGCGGCATAGTAAACATCATCATATATCCTACCCTCAGCAGTGCCCCAGTTTTGGTTTCCTCTAATTTCATAACTATTACCAGGTGAAGGAATAGATGTTCTGATATTATGAAATCCTATCCCTGAAATATCTCTGTCAATTAGAGGATCGTCAAATCTCATTTTTGCTGTGACTTTAACATTAGGAGTATCACCGAAACTAAAACCGGTTAATGCTTCATCTTTCCAGCAATTACCCCAAATATGTAATGCTGATTGTCCTCTTGCGGAAGTCACATTGCTTACTTCCCAATAACCACTTGTAGAATATGTGTCTTGACCAGATATTCCTCCATTTATATCTCCAATATAATAAGTTTCAAATCCTTCATGCCAAACTCTTAAATCAGTATAATAATCCGTAGGGAATTGTGAAACCGATCCGTTGTTAAAGTAAATAAAGAAATTTCTTGTGATCCCTACAGGAGTCGTGTCATTTAAAATCCAAATTACATCTCCTACCGCGTTAGTTTCATTATCATATGTTCTTGTATATTCTTCAAATTCGCAATCAACCTCCCAGTATTTAGAAGAAGATTCATATTCAATTACTCTAATGGATGTCTTGTCTAACCAAGGATTATCTGCACTTATATCATTGAAGTATTCCGTAAAATTAATAAATAATTCAACAGGGGCATCAATTTGATCATCAGTTGATGAAATACTTACTGGAATCCTAAAATTCCAACTCACATTCTACCATCCGTATGAAGCTGGAGGTAAACTTAACTTGAGATCATTGCTATTATCCTGTGAATTCTCATCACTTAATGATGTGTCATTGTTCGAAAATGTGTTATTTGTGTTTGGAATCAAATTCATTAGTATCGACGGAATCATTATAGTTAAAATCAGAGTTAAGCTAATGATTTCTTTTTTCTTTAAATTTTTATTTCTCATTATTCTCATTTTTTTAGAATAAATTATTTACTGTCACATAAAATAACTTATATTTAATCATAACGCAAAACAAAAACATATTTTAAATTATCAAATATAATTCTTTTGTTTATATTATGGGATTTATCTAATTAGTTGATACTAATTTAATGGATATAACTTAATATCATAATCAAATTGAAGATTTCTAAATATCTTTAAAAAATAAGATAATAAATTCTAATAATAAAATAAAAAAATTAAAAAAATTCTTCATTAGATACTGATAATAATAAAAAATAGTTATTTCATTTTAATACTGCTGAGTCTATGAGAAATAAAAATAAAGAAAAATAAGAAAAAATTTTTTATTTTTAAAATTACTCTTTTGATTTTGCTGCTGATTTTAAACTGAGATATGAATCTTCAAGCACATTAAGATATTCTATTAAAACCTTATCTGCTTTGGACTTATTCTCGTATTCCATTTTGATTGTATTTAGAAGATATTTTGGAAATATTAATGATAAATATATGTCAGAGAGTAAAGCATAATATTCATTTCCACTTTTATCTTGAAATACTTGAATCAGTTGGGTTTCCCACAATACTTTCAATGCTTTATCAATGTCTTCAACGCCTTTCTTTTTTAATTTTTCAAGTTCATTTCTAGTTACAATCGATACTCTCAACAGTCTCAATATTTCATATATTTGAGGATCTATTAAGATTTCTAAGAGATTATGGTTATCTTGTTCGGAAGGACGATAATTCTGAAAAAATTTCTTGCACACAGAGATGTAATCGCCTACAAGATTTTCAGGGAGACCGTGTTCAGAGGGATTTTCGACTAGTTTTTCAGGGGGAAATCGTGCCATTAAAATATCATTAGTAAGAAAGATTAACTCAGAGGGCATTCCTTTTACTGATGCTTCTTTAACTAGTTCTCGCTTAATTAAATCAATTAAAACACTATCTAAATCAACAAAACCTTGTTTATATTTATCTTTTAACCAGACCATTAATTCTGATTTAGATACTACTCCTTCTTCTCTAAGTCTATCTATAATTAATCTTTTAACGCTATCGTGATATATCATCGCTAATCTCTGCTCATCATTTAAAGAAGGATAAACAGAAAGACGCTGGAAAAGTGAAGGTATCGCGGGTAAAAAAGATTTATCTTCAAGACTTTGAAGAATTATTCTGGAAGTGTCTGCCAATCCACCCTCATAAGCATCTGGGTCGTCATCTAAACTTAATAGTAAAAGAATATATATTGATTTGTCAGGGCCTGAGTAATATGAGGCAATGTTTAGAGATCCAACCATTAAGCTTATCATACCCATTTCACCGCTATATTCGTGTGTGCTGTATACCTGCATTAATGTTTTATCCGTTATCGTAATTTCTTCGGGATATTTCGCTAGAACTTCAGTACCAGTTCGATCATCCCATCTCATTACAACTAATCCAACTGGCATCTAGATATTACCTCCCTTCTTTTTGATTGAATCCATTTTATCTGAAATTATACCTCCTTTTTTAGCCTTTACTCCCATAAGTTCGGTCATAGAAAGTCCGAGAGTACTATAATTATCTTCTAAAGTTTTAACCATATATTCCTCCTTTGAAGGATATAATAGTGATTCTGAGATTTGGTCATTTGATTTTATGGCCTTTTTGATTTTGCGTGCTTTTTTAACAAATTTAGGAATTCTGGCTATTTGAATAAATCGATATGCTGCTAAACTGCCCACCACTGCTGCAATTGCCCCTGCAATCATTATGAAATAGAATGTTGGGATACCTTCAGCTACTTCCTCCATTTCAATGACAATGGTTATATCCTTTGTCTCTGAAGTATAATTTGATGCTTTGATTTTGATTTCTCCCGTTAAAGTTTGAGAGGTAAAGAATGCTTCATATTCTTCTGTACTAAACGTATAGGTATAAATTCCAGGATCATCCTCATCAAAATCAAATTCTTCGTCTGCAATATCTAATATGACATCTGCACCTCTAATCTTTTCTCCAGTTACAGCATCAAGAAGTTCTATTTCTAATTCAACTTCATTTCCTTTGATAATATTAATTTGATCATCTTTAAGTCCTTTCGCACTTAAGTCAGCATCAAGTTCTCTTTTTATTATATTCAAAATTATAGTCGCAGTTCTAGGCTCATAATTTATTTTTGTAAATGAAATGACTAATGAATATCCTCCAATACTTCTTAGCTCCGTATTGAAATCCAAAATGTATTCCCCATCAAAAATACCGTTTGTTAAAACATCGAATGTAAAATCACCAGATCCTTTTTGCCACTGATAGGTTGCTAAAGCATCTTTAACTCCAATATCTTCTGTTGTATTATAATCGAAGTATAAAATCAACTCATCTTGTACATAGACATCTATTGTACGCACTATCGAAATTTGATCATTAAGTCGTGTTGGAATTGGTAATATATCAAGTCGAATCTCTAATGATTGATCCGCATACGTATTTAATCCAGTTGCTTTTATTGTTAAGAAAAAGCTATCTGCATAAGGAAATTGTGTTGTATTATAGGTTAACGTATAAGTACCTTCTCCATTATCATTGAAATCATCTTCTATCGTACCAAAAGAAGTCGATGATGTAAATGAAACATCTGCACCTGGAAATAAAATGTTATTATCAGTATCATTTTACTTAATCTCTATGGAAAATATGTTATTCCAAATTACTGATAATCTATTACCACTTACATTCGAAATTAATTGGGAATTAATCGCCGTTATTGATAAGTTAATATAATTTTCTTGAAAAATATAATTTGTTTTGATAGCAC
>JAHQWS010000036.1 GCA_029856295.1 Promethearchaeia archaeon | reverse complement strand
GGCTAATCTACTATATTATTGGCGTTATTGGGATCCTTACACTTTTATTTGCTGGTGTTGATATTGTTTTTTCGATTTTATTTATAGAATTCTTTATAAATTATAAAAAAGTTTAAAATATTAATGATGAAAGAAGAAGAATCGTTAGGAGAATTAAAAAGCGCGATTGTGGAAGGGGATTCTCATAAAGCAATTGAATCGATGAAAGAGTCTATCAAATTGGGATTAAGTGCCAAAGAGATTTTGAATAAAGCAATTGTTAAAGGTGCTGAAGAAGCTGGAAATTTGTATGAAAAAGAGGAATATTTTCTTGCTGATTTATTAATGACTGGTGATGCCCTTAACGCCGCGACTGAGATACTAATGGATTCATTAAAAAATAAATCCGAAATAAAATCTAAGGGCAGAATATTAATTGGAACAATAGAGGGAGATATCCATGATATAGGCAAGAGTTTAGTAGTCTCACTTTTACGAGGACAAGGTTATGATATCGTTGATTTAGGGTCAGATGTTCCACCAGAAGATTTTCTTCAAAAAGCAAAAGAGATAAATCCCAATATTATAGGAATAAGTGGTTTAATGACAATGAGTATCTCAAAAATGCGAGAAACAGTGAATTTACTTAAGAATGAAAATATTCAGTCTCGAATAATAGTTGGTGGTGGAATTTTGTCAAAAGAATCATGTGAAATGATAGGAGCGGATGATTTTGCCAAGGATGGATGGGAAGGAGTTAAAAAAATAAATAGTTTAATTAAAAACTAAAATAAGGTGTTAAGATAAAATGGGTCATGATTGGGTTGCATCAGTAAATAGAATATTTAGGACAATATCAGGATCAAAAAGAATTGATAAAGTTCCGTTTCTTGCTTTTGCCGGGGAACAAATGATATGTCGAATTACAGGAAAAACTGTGAGGGAATTATATAGTTCCCCAAAAATTTATTCTAATGCCATTATAGCAACATTTGAATTTTTAAACGCTGATTCTATAAATGTTCCATCTGCATATGCAGGTCCGATTGAAGCATTAGCATTTGCGGAAGCGAACAATAAATTAAATGCAGTAAAATGGTTCGATTATCAACCATTAATGGTTAAACAAGGAGTAATATGTCAAACTGAAGAAGATATTGAAAAGTTGGAAATTCCTGATCATAGTAAAAATAAGATTTGGAAAAATTCTTTATTAGCCGCAAAAATGATTAATGATAAAATACAATTTCCACAAGTAATAAGCTTAAGTATTTGGTCTGTCGTACAGGAGCTGCGTGGCATAGAAGCCTATAAGGATATGCGCCGAGATCCAGAATTGTTATTAAAATTATGCGAAAAGATTTATGAATCTCAAATGGACGTCTATGAAAATTGGCTTGAAATTGTAGGAATGCCTCCTAATGTTTTTATCGCAGGATATTCATTTAATAAACACATGATGAGCTTTCAGGATGCGATGAAATATGAAGGACAATTTATTAAGAGGATGATGAAGAAAATAAACGTTCCTTTTATGCTTCATAATTGTGGAACTTCACCATATATTTATGAAGTCTTTGAGGAAATTGATTTTATCGCAATTAATGGTTCTCATCCACTAGATATTGAATTTTGGATTGAATTTAAAAAGAAATATCCAAAAATTGTAATTATTGGAGCAAATATTGATGTAAGTCGGGAATTATTTACAGGAACTCCATCTGATGTGGAAGAAAAGGTAAAAGAAAACATCTTAAACTTGGCTCCTGGTGGAAGATATATTTGTTGCCCCGTTTGTAGTTTACCATGGGGAGTATCCATACCAAATATATTAGCGATTCCAAAGGCTATTGAAAAATATGGACGTTATCCTATAAAAACATAGGATTAATAGGGAAAAATGACACTAATATCCCCTAAAATAGATGTTCACCATCATATCGTACCAAAAGAATATCTTAGAGCATTAAGCTCAGTTGGTATAAAAAATGCTGTTGGTGAACCATTTCCTCAATGGGATCTTGAAAACACTCTTGCTTTTATGGATCGGCACAGCATCGACATAGCAATTACATCTATTTCTGCCCCTGGGATCTATTTTGGAGATGGTAATTTTACTCTAAAATTGGCACGCCAATGTAATGAAATCTCTGCCCATGTGGTGAGCGAATACCCAAATCGATTTGGTGCGTTTGCCATATTACCTCTGCCAGATATAGAAGCATCCATAGTTGATTTGGAGTATGCTTTAGATACCTTGAAATTAGATGGTGTGGTTTTACTTACAAATATCGGGGGTATATATTTAGGAGATGCACATTATGAAGACCTTTTTTATGAGCTAAATCGTAGGAAGGCTGTAGTTTTCGTCCATCCAAATGTACCTCCTTTAGATGCTATGCCTATGATAATTAAACCTGCCGTTTTAGAATTTGTTTTCGATACCACAAGGGCAATTGTCAATCTTATACATAGAGGAGCAACAAAACGCTTTCCAGGAATTCGTTTCATTTTTTCACATGCAGGAGGAACTGCTCCCTTTATAACTTGGAGAATTACCTTTGGAAATAAAAAGATAATTGATCAATTAAAACACTTTTATTATGACATAGCAGTTTCAGCAACCCCCTATACATTAAGTTCTCTGTTGAATTTGGTGGAGCCAACGCAAGTATTATATGGTAGCGATTACCCATTTCTGCCCGAAAGGGTTGTAAAATTAATGAATGAGGGTCTTCAAAATTATGATTTTGATACAGAAGCCCGCACGAATATTATGCAAGAAAATGCTCTTGATTTATTTCCAAGGTTTAAGGAAATTATGTTTTAAAACCATTAAAAAAAAATTCTAAAAGCATAGGTCCAAAAAATTCAAGATTTTTTTAATGAATAAGCTTTTAATACAAATTCGGTGGCTCGTTTGCCATCATTAAAATCAGGATGCTCCTGTTTTCCTTCTAAAATGCAGTTTATGAAATGATCTATTAATAGATGTTGTCCAATATCGCTTGTTGGTTTATATTCCAATGCGTTTTTGATAAACTGATTCCTTTTTAATCTTTTTGGAGCGAAAGATAGAGACTCAGTTAAGTGAAGATTTATTTTTAGGGTTCCTTTTGTTCCGTATAGCTCAAAGAGTTCCATAGGTTCATTACACCATGAAACGCTGATAACACCTAGAGTATTATTCTCAAATCGAACGAGAACATTACAGTTATCTTCATCTTTAATATTTTTACATGATGTGTTATAACTATAGCCCTCAATTTCATGGTATTCACCAAGCATATAGCGAAGGATATCAATGCAGTGAACACCAAAGTCTAATAATACACCTCCTCCCGCCAATTCAGAGTCAAAAAACCATTTCTGCTCTGATAGGGGTTTCCAAGAAGTATAAGGACCATAGTGGCTAAAAAAATATCTTACTAAATTAATTTCTCCTAATGCTTTATTATCAATAATTTCCTTTATTTGACTAAAAAGCCCGATATATCTTTTTTGAAAAGAACTAAAATAAATTAATTTATTTTTACTTAACATTGTTTCAATTTCTTCTAATTCCTTTTCTGAAATACATATTGGTTTCTCACATAAAATATTAATATTATTTTTTATAGCCTCGATAGTCATGGGAGCATGAAGGTAATTTGGGGAACAAATCGATACCGCATCTAAACTGTTTTCTTCAAGCATTTTAGTCCAGTCATCACCCCAATAATATTTTGGGATATTAAATTTTTCAGCCGCTTTTTTAGCATGTTGCTCAGTGCGAGAAGCAACTGCTACTAATTCACAGTTTTCATTCTTTTTATAACCAGATAAATGAAGGTATCCGAAACCCCCTGCACCTATTAATCCAATTCTTAATTTCATAATATACATTTAAAAAAGATTGTAAATAAAAATTTTGAAAATTAAATTAAATAAAATACTATTAAAACTATTAAACAAAAAATAAATAAACAATAAAGTTAGATTTTTTAGTGTGTGTTTTGGTAACTGAAGCAAGTCAAATGGCCTTGAACAATCTTAGGGTCACTGACAATCTACAGTGGTATGTTATACCTTTACTCATATTCGTTATGTATATTTATCGCAATGAGCTTGAGAAAGGAAATGATGATGCGGTATATATGGGGATCTATTGGTTTGCCATCTGTGGTGTAGTTTTGGAGATTATCAACGCCCTCGTGCTCCATTTCACCCAAATTTCTGCTCTTTGGACAACTCCTGGCAACTCTGCATACGTAATATATGTTGGATGGAATATTGAAATAGCCCTTTTAGCCGCGGTGATCGGGATGTTGAATATTAAGGGATTACCTAAAGATAAGGATGAAAAAGTTTTTGGTATTCCTAACCGCATATTCCTGCCATTTACTTGGGGCGTTAGCGGAGTTGTTATCGAGTTGATATTAGTTTGGGCTGGCATCTTAGTATGGGAATATTGGTGGTGGAGTTGGCCACATATTTACTTAATTATATTATGGTGGACAATCCCCAACCTTATCTTAGCATGGCTTTACGATAAACTTAGCCTTAATAAAAAGAAAATCTTGGCAGGAGTGAGTTTGCTCATTGCACTCTGTTGCCATGTTCTATTTGCCGTGATTTTACGGTGGGTATGAGTATGGATTAGAAACCTAAAAATAAAATTTTTTTTTTTAATTTTTAGAGAGCAATCATCCTAAATTATATACTAATATTTAATTTCTTAATTAGTTCTTTATATCTTGAGCGAAGAGTTACTTCGGTCACTCCAATGGTATCAGCTATTTGTTTTTGAGTTAAATCTTTTTTTTTTAATTTACATGCTAAATAAAATGCTCCAGCAACAATGCCCTTTGGATCTTTACCGCTTGTAGGGATCCTTTTTTTGTAGGTGTGCAAAATCTTTCTTACCAATTCTTCAATATCTAAATCTAGATCCAATACTGAAATAAACTTTGGAACAAGGGACAAAGGATCCGTATTCGGAACTTTTAAATTTAATTCTCTTATTAGTACACGATAGCACCTTCGTACATCCTTAGCATTTTCTGACGTTTCATCTAAAATTTCTTGGAGTGTTCGAGGAAATCCTTTTTTTCTACAAGCGTAATATAGACTTGCTGCGACCATTCCATTGATTGATCTACCTCTTAACAATTTCAACTTGAAAGCTTCCCTATAAAGGCGCATGGCTTCCTTTTTTATATGGTCTGGTAAGTTTAAATTACTTCCAATCCTCTTTAATTCTGTAGAGGCAATTAATAAATTCCTGTTTTGCCATGTCATTCGAGAATTCCATTTGGCAGCTCTCTTTAAATCAGGATTAATAATGTTCTTTTTATCAATGACGGTTGTCAGTCCCATACTTGGCAGTAAAATTGAGATTGGCGAGCCAACTCTTTCTCTATTATTTTTTTCTTGTGTAGTAAAAGCCCTTTTACCACTATGTGAGTAATCTACCATTCTTTCACCTACAACTAACCCACATTCCCCACATACAATCTCTCCATTTTCAGGAAGAGAAATAATTTGTCCCCCACACTCGGGACATACATTTACATTTTTGCTAATTTTTGAAAGCACGCTTATAATAATAACCTCTTTTTTTCAATTTTATTAACATTTTTAAAAAAAAATAATGTAATAACATCACCATAATATTTTGATTTCGATACATCTCTCATTTTTTCAAAAATCAACTCATCATGCTTATTTGCATCGACTTCAATTAAATCATCTTCAATAAACTCTATCGTAAATTTATCAAATTTCATCATAATACTATTACACTCCTATAAACCTGCTTGTTTTAATTTATCTAACAATTCTTTTTGAGTTTTATTCAATTTATTTGGAACTTTAATTTTTATTTGAACCAAAAGATTACCTCTTTCATCATTAGAATTAATTTTGTAAAATCCTTGATTTTTTAATCTTAAAACTGAAGAGTCATGAGTTCCCTTTGGCACGGTGACGTTTAGAGTTTTTTCTATACCGGATACCTGCATTTTACCTCCAAGTGCCGCCAAAGTAAATGGAACCTCTTGGACAACATATAAATCATCATCCTTCCTCTCAAATACAGGATGTTTTTTTACATGAACTGAAATATATAAATCTCCCGGAGCACCTCCATTTTCTCCAGGCATTCCTTTTCCTTTAAGACGCAATTTCTGATCATCTCTAACACCTCTCGGGATCCTAACTTTCAATTTTTGAGTTTGACCAGTGACAGAGTCTTTATATTGAATTCTTCTCTCTCCACCATTAAAGGCTTCCATAAAACTAATTTCCATATCATAACGCAAATCATCGCCTTCCCTTGGTACATTCCTAAATGGATTCGATCTGGCTCTCGTGCTCCCACCTCTATTGGAAAACACATCAAAAATATCGCCTAAATCATTAAAAAAGTCAAATCCTCCAGAACCGCTTTGAGAATTTTTATGGTTGCCAAATATTTCACTAAAATCAACCCCTCCAGGGGCTCCCGAGGTTGAATAATAATAGGTTGTTCCATCTGGCGATCGATATGCTTGTCCACCTCCCGGAGCTCCTCCACTCCTTTGCTGATATGAGGAAGGATCTCCCTCTACTACTCCAAATTTATCATACATTTCTCTTTTTTTATCATCATTTAAAATACCATATGCCTCGTTAATCACCTTGAATTTTTCACCAGATTTTGCTTCGTCTGGGTTTACATCAGGATGATATTTTCGAGCCATTTTACGAAATGCTCTTTTAATTTCTTCCTTTGATGCATTTTTATCTATTCCAAGAATTTTATAATAATCTTTTGCCATAGTTTACAACCTCTTTTTTATAATCATGATTTTTAAAAAAAAATTAAAAAAATAAAATAATATAATAAAAAAAAAACAATTTATTCATACTCAGCGTCTACCACGTTGTCGTCTTGACCACTGGCTCTTCGGAATTGTTCCGCTTCGATTTCATCTTGAGTTTTTCCCTGAGATGTATATGCTGTATCACCCATTCCTCCAGGTGGAGCTCCTTGATATCCTCCGGCATGAGCACCTGGTCCTTGTTCTTGTTGTTGACCATACATTCGAGCTGAAACTTCATGTAATGATTGTTGTAATTCTTCCATAGCACTTTTGATTTTGCTTACATCTTCGGATTCCATAGCGCCTCTCAAGTCTGATATCTTTTGTAATATCCTATCTTTTAAATCACCGATCATAGCTTCGTTTTCTTTAAGCAGTTTTTCGGTTTGATAGATTAATGCTTCTCCTTGATTTTTTGCTTCGGTTAATTCTTTAAATCTCTTATCTTCATCGGCATGCATTTCTGCTTCTCGAACTTTTTGCTCAATATCAGCATCAGGCATCTTAGTGGATGCGGTAATTGTTATAGACTGGCTCTTTCCAGTACCTTTGTCTTTAGCTGAAACATTCAATATTCCGTTTTGGTCAATGTCAAATTTAACTTCAATTTGGGGCACGTTTCTTGGTGCAGGTGGAATTCCAGTTAAGTTAAACTTTCCTAGTGATATATTGTCTGCTGCTCTAGGTCGCTCTCCTTGTAAAACATTAATTTCAACCGCTGGTTGATTATCTGCAGCTGTTGAGAATATTTGTGTTTTTTCGGTTGGAATTGTTGTATTTCGTTCAATCAACCTAGTAAATACACCTCCTAAAGTTTCAACACCTAGGGATAGTGGAGTAACGTCTAGTAATAGTAAATCCTTTACTTCACCAGTCAACACACCACCTTGTATCGAAGCACCCATCGCAACACATTCCATTGGATCAAC
The DNA here is from genome assembly GCA_029856295.1 of Promethearchaeia archaeon. Classification (GTDB taxonomy): domain Archaea; phylum Asgardarchaeota; class Lokiarchaeia; order Sigyniarchaeales; family SOKP01; genus LW40-45. The sequence goes on along the minus strand of JAHQWS010000036.1, from coordinate 2,062 downwards.
ACTGCGTTCTGGAGTCTTTCCTAATAAATCTTCAAATTTCTTCAGAACACTTGGCATTCTTGTGGGTCCACCAACTAAGAGGATTTTGTCAACGTCGCCTCTAGCCATACCTGCGTCTCTTAGTGCTTTCAAGATTGGTTCATCTAATCTTTTCAAAACAGATTCAATCAATTGCTCCAATTTGGCTCTCGTAAGCGTCATATTAAGGTGCTTTGGTCCATCGCTCGTAGCAGTTATATAAGGCAAATTAATATCTGTGGTTATTGAAGTTGATAATTCAATTTTAGCCTTTTCAGCGGCCTCTCGAACTCTTTGTAGAGCCATTGAATCACTTCTTAAATCAACTCCCTGCTCTCTTTGGAATTCTGAGACTAAATATTCCACAAGAAGTTTATCCATATCAGTGCCTCCTAATTGTGTATCTCCAGCTGTCGAAATCACTTCAAAGACCTTATTAGCCATTTCCATGATAGTCACATCAAAAGTTCCACCGCCTAAATCTAATACAGCGATCTTTAAATTCACATTGTCTTTATCCAGGCCATATGCTACTGCTGCAGCAGTTGGTTCGTTAATTAATCGTTTTACATTCAATCCAGCTATCTTCCCAGCATCTTTCGTTGCCTGTCTTTGGTTGTCGTTAAAGTAGGCAGGAACAGTTATGATCGCTTCTGTGACTTCTTCACCTAAATAAGCACTCGCATCCTCTTTGATTTTCCTTAAAATCATCGCAGAAATCTCTTGTGGATTGTACTCTTTTCCATCAATTTTGACTTTATAAGAAGTCCCCATTTTTCGCTTAATCGCTGTTATCGTTCGGTCTGGATTTGAAATGGCTTGCCTTCTAGCAGGTTCACCAATTAATCTTTGTCCATCTTTCGTAAACGCTACAACAGAAGGAAATGCTTTACCTCCTAAGGTAAGTCCTTCCGCACTAGGAATAATCGTTGGCTTGCCGCCAATAAGTACTGCGGCTGCTGAGTTAGATGTTCCTAAATCAATTCCTATTATTTTTCCCATATTTATTCACTTCCTTTTAGTTTTTTATTTTCATTTTCGTTTTTTAAATTCGATTTTTTTAAAATTTTTACTCGTGCTGGTTTCAGCACTTTATCTTTATAATAATACCCTTTATCTAATTCTTCCATAATCGTATTTTCAGGGAGATTATTGTCGCTACATTCTTCAACCATCATGGCTTCATGCTTGTAAGGGTCAAATATTTCCCCCTCACAGTTCATAGGTTTTACTCCCTCATCAGAAAGTATTTTTTCAAAATTATTTACTAAAATTTTAAAACCTTTCGCAATTGAATCCCCGCCTTCAATTAACTCTAACAGAGATAATGCTCTATTCAAATCATCATAATGGCTAACTAATTTGAGAAGCATATCGCTCATAACATAGTTTCTATATCTTTGATATTCTCGCTCAGATACCTTCTTATAATTTTCAAGATCGGCCTTCGCTCTTAATAATGAATTTAAATACTGTTCTTTCTCTTCTTCTAACTCTTTGAATTTCCTGCCATCATCTTTCAAATCATCAAGTTCTTTGAGTAAGACATCATTTTGCGATTTGATTCGTTTGTGTTCAGCCGCTAGTAATTCATATTTTTCTGCGATATCTAATAGTTTTTGATAGTCTTTTTTCGAGATAGTTATGCGATCTGATCTTTGATTAAAACCACGACCATTGAAAACATCATCAAAATAATCTTCGATCACGGTAATCTTCACATCTCCCTCATATTTTTTTTCATTATCATTTCAATTTTCATATTTTTTTTGTTTTACACTTATGAATCTTTGTAAAGCTTTCTTTGTAAACCTTTTCTTTACAATCAACTCTTAATATGTAAATATGAAATTGACTATTTAAATGTTACTATTTTTGGAAATTAGGAGTAGAAGCCCTAAAACTATAAAAAATAAAAGGTTTGTTGAAAAGATTTACGAAATATTAATCATTATTCCTTCACAAAATAGTGAAAAATTCAATGAGAATTTGCTATACAACATAATACCGAAATTCTTCATCCTCGACGTAATATGCATTAAAC
>JAHQWS010000035.1 GCA_029856295.1 Promethearchaeia archaeon | reverse complement strand
AAAATATATCTTTTAATTAATGAATTATTGTAATTTGAGCACAAAAAATAGGAATCCATAAGTATTACTCAAATTGGAGATCTCTGATCATAAGTTAAAAACAAATTTAAAATACTTTGTGTAGGATAAATCTCTTTAGAGAGATTCTTTGATCATATCAATAAGTTAGGACTGATAATTTGCATATTAGAAAATAAATTATAAATTTGAAAAATCTCAAGAAAAACCTTACTTTCTATTTGAAATTTCTTGTAGACTTATTTTATAATTGACCAATTGTTATACCTTTTTTTTCATATACAGTTAATATAAATTAGGATTTATAATTTATTTTTTTAAAAATTTATATTGATCTAAATCTATTACTGGACGATAACCAATTTTTTGGTAAATGCTATTTGATATAAGATTTGCCAAATCTGTAAATAAAAAGCAGAATTTATTTCCTTCTTCTTCTAAAAGCAGTTTACTTAGTTTTGCTACGCATTCTGTCGCATATCCTTTTCTTCGTAAATCAGGAGGGGTATACACAAAATTGATAAGACTGCCATTGGGGGTTTTTCCAGCCTTCCTTGCCATGGAAACAGGCTCGTTGTTATCTAATAACAAAAACATTTTTTGATCTTTGATATCTTGTTTAATTTGCTTTAAAGTTCGGTTCATTTGCTCCGCTTCTGTCATTAATCCCGCCTCTAAAACCATTTCTTTCGCCCATTTGAGTATAATGTATTGATTCACCTCAGTGCCTACAATAAAAGTTCTGTTTCCCATTGTTTCTTCAACAACTTCTATTAACTTATAACCTCTTTCATTTCTTACTAACTGAGGCTTTAATCCTTTTTTTTCGCACCATAATTTTACAAATCTTTCTGCTCCTTCCTTAAACCCTAAAACACCTGGTAAATCAACATTCTTTATGATGAGCTCATCAACCAGTTCATCAATAGTTTTTAGTTCATCGGTATAGGATATTAATTGGTTATATGGAGGGGTTCTAATAGAAACAAGTTGTATCTCATCATTATCTGAGACTATAATCAAATAAGGTTTATAATCCCCATATCGATGCATATTCTCTTTCAGGGAATTGAGGATCATGAAGGCAAGATTATTCTCAGCTTCATTCTTTAATAAAAATGGGAAAACTAAATCAGTAAATTTGATAATATCTTCATAATACTCTACTTTCATATGAATATTAGAAGCTTTCTTGGTTTTAAATTCTTCTTTTTTAGAAAAAATCATTCAGCTCATATTAAGCTTTGCTTAAAGCTGGTATATATTTTTCTTCGCATAATTCAACTAGCTTTTTATTGTATTCAATTATTTTTTTTGCAATTTCAGGATGAGAAAGGTGTTGGACCTCGATTTTATCGTTTCTGTCCCATAATAAATATGGCGTTTCTTCATAGGGGACATTTTCCTTCACTTCTCTTATCCAATCGTCTGGAAGTTTATTTTCTAAATCGATGTGAAGCATTTTTGATAAGAATATTGCCCAAGCTCGTGGGACTACAGACATTTGATAGCCACCTCCTCCAAATGCTAGCCATCTGTTATTACAATAATCTGTCGCGCATGTTTCTATTGTTTGACCTAGATCTCTATAAATTGAAATAGAAAGCCCCATTTGGGTTAATGGATCGTTAAAATGAGTGTCCACGCCAAGCTGAGTTAAAAGAATATCGGGTTGATATTTTTCTAATATTCTTGGTACACATTTTCTAAACAATTTTAGATACATTTTATTACTCGTCTCCGGTAATAAAGGGAAGTTAATTGCATACCCCTGACCCTCATTTTCGCCTCTTTCTTTGGTATCGCCGGTTCCAGGAAATAAAAATTTTCCACTTTGATGTAAGGAAATTGTTAAAACATTTGGATCATCATAAAACAACCATTGAACACCATCTCCATGATGACAATCAATATCTAAATATGCGATTCGAATATTTTTTTCTAATTTTTGAAGATGTTTTATTGCTACGGCGATATCATTAAAAATACAGAAACCCGACGCTCGATTTTTCATGGCATGATGAAGTCCTCCCGCAGGATTGAAAGCAAAATTCAAGTCATTTTCTTTCCACACTAAATCAGCGGCAACCAGGCTAGCCCCACAAACTAATGAGGAAGCTTCATACATGCCTTTAAATATTGGATTATCTCCCGGTCCTAAACCATATGTGTAAGGCTTAATTCCCTTGTCAGTTGGATCATCGCTCAATCTTTTTACAGCTTCTATATAATCTTTAGAATGGACCATTTCCAATTCTTCACTCGTACACATCCGTGGTGCTATGATTTCAAGGCTTTCGTTATTTAATAGCCCTAATTTTTCAATTAGGCTATAAGTAAGCTTTATTCTAAGTGGTCTTAAGGGGTGTTGTGGTCCAAAATTGTATTTCTGGTACTCATTGGTATATATTAACCCGACCTTTTTACTGCCCATGATTAGAAATATAGAAGATTAGTTATGTAATAATTAATTAATCAAGGTTTCTATTTTAAATAATTTATTCTATTTTAAAATATAATCTTCTAAGAATGATGAGAAACTCAGCAAAACAGAAGGAATAAATAAGAAAACTTATATTATGAGAATATTATATAAACAATTAAAGATTTTAAAAAAAAGTTAAACCATAACTTCTTTCATTCTTAATACTATGTCAATTAACTTTAAGAAATTTATAACTAGGATAGGAAAAGCGACTGATTTTAAACCAATAAAGAATCAATTACTAATATCCTTGCAAAAGGACAGTGAAAACAAATATAAAAATTATCCACGTTTATTGGAATTGATGAAAAAATACTGGCCTGAATATAGAGCCCGTTCAAGGATTTCTCATCTTTTAAAGGACCATCATGAGGAAATTTTCAATTTCTATTTGAATACCATGTTTCCATTTAGGAAGGGAGGTCTTACGTATGACGACCCTGAAGCCCCAACTCCTGTAGACTTTAAATTAATATATAAATATCAATATAATTTGAAAGAAATTAGAGTAATAGAAGAAGTCATGGATAAGCTTAATAATACTGAGAAAGTTGAAAATGTTTTAAAAAGATTATTCATTTTTGCGATCAGCTCTTTCGGTCCAATGGTCGAACAAATATTTGAAAGACCATTTCAATTTCAATTTTCTAACATTGACGCAAGCCAACTTCCAAATGGAGAATGGGAAGTAATAGCTATTATTTCAGGTAGAGAGGCATAATATAAGGACATATTAATAAGATTTTATTCTTTTTCTCTAAGCAAATCATAAAGAAGTGCTTTAGCAGTATATAATCGATTTTCTGCTTGATCATAAACGATTGAGTGCTTTCCGTCAATTACAGCATCATCCGCTACAATATTTCGTCTAATAGGAAGGCAATGCATTAATATGGAATTAGAGTCTGTAAAATCAAGATTTTCTTCTCTAATCCTCCAATTATCTCGATATGGCATCCGTAGTTGTTTTTCATCTTTCGCATTTCCATAATACTTTAACGCACCCCAGCTTTTTACGTATACTACATCCGCATTACTATAAGCTTCATTAATATCATTAGATATAGTTAAAGAACCTCCAAATTCTTTTGCGTTATTTCTGGCAATATTCATAATATCACTATCAAGATCATATCCTTTAGGATGGGCTAATGTAATATCCATTCCATATCGGGATGTGATTAATAGAATTGAATTTGGAACGCTTACTGGTAAAGGTTTTGGATGATATGCCCAAGAAATCACTATTTTCTTTCCTCTCGGGTCGCCCTTTTTCTCTTTAATGCTATAAATATCTGTTAATGCTTGAAGTGGATGAAATTGGTCATCCTCAAAATTAATAATTGGAACATCAGAATAATCTGCAAATTCACGTAAAATTCGATTTCCTTCTTTATATATCCAATTTACTGAAACTGGAAATATGCGTATTCCTATTGCATCATAATATCTTGCTAAAACTTTTGCTGTATCTTTCACAGACTCAGATTGATATCCTATCCATGAATCTTTTATACTGTTGAATGTAGGGTGTATACCTAATTGATAAGCCGCGACTTCTGTAGAGTTCCTTGTTCTCATAGAAGGATTATAAAAAAACATACAGAGAGATTTACCTGTTAAAGTATTTCTATATTTTTCGGGATAAGTTTTAAGATCTTTCGTAATATCTAATAATCTATCGAGTTCTTCTCTACTCCAATCCTGGGTAGAAATAAAATCCTTCTTTTTTTTTGGGTTCGAAGCCATAATAATTTCATCCATAATTTACATAAACTTTAAAGCTGAATTAATTCAAGATAACTTACACGTTAATTCACAATTAAAGCTGTATAGGAAAAATAAAAATTAGCATCCTTAATATAAGAATGTTTGCTTTTGAATCCTGTATAAAGTCATTATTATTTGCTTAAATAAGATCCTAAATCCATCATATCTCCGTCACCCTGTTTCACCTGGATCTTACTTTTTATGCCTTTAGCTTGTCTCTCTAAATAGATTATAACATCTTTAGGAATTCTTCTTGAAACACCGCCCCCTTGCGTAATAGCTGCCAGAAGATAGTCTAAATTTTGAATTACATCAGGAGTTATTAATTCATTGATGATCTGTTGATAAATTTGAGGTTCATTAGTCTTTAAATAATTCAAATATGTGTAAGCATCAGGCATCATTAAAGCTCTTAAAATATAATCTACCTTTTCCCAAACACTTGTGACTTTTTCTTGAGATGTTTGATTTCTCTTTTGAGCTTCCATTAATGCCTTTAATTTTTTCATTCGAATTTTTTCTAATTCATATTTCTCTTTTTCTTCTTTTTCACTCATTTTTTCTTCACATTATTCATCTAATTAATTATTTATAATTTTAAGAGCAATTTCTAAAGCTCTAATACCATCATCCAAACTAACTAAGGTTTCTTTTCCATATAGAAAATTAATTATTTCCCTTCTTAGAGGTTCATCGGATCTTAAAGGAGTATATAAGATTTCTTTAGTTTCTGGCCATTCACCTTGTAAATCCATTCCAGTGCGTATATTAACTTTCTGAGATATAAAATCAATCATAATTCCTCCCAACTCTCCATTAACATACATACTTCTAAATTTGGAAGGTGTAAGCCAATTTGATTCAATATTGCCGATTGCTTTTCCAAAATCTAATATTATAAAAGCAGCATCTGCATGAATATTATCCTTAAAACATTTTTTAAAGCCTACAGCGTTCAAAATTTTATTACTACCCATAACTCTTTCTTGAAGGTAAATATCGTGTATTGATAAATCCAAAATAACACCCATATGCCAATCTCTTCTCGGATATAAACCAACGCGCTTAGAAGTTATGGATATAATTTCACCAATCTCAGGTAAATGTTTCAATAATTTTTCAAAAACCGGATTGTAACGTTCTATAAAACCAGGCATAATCCTGATACTACTTTCATATTCCTTAAATTTCTTCAAATCTTGAATATTTAATGCCATAGGTTTTTCCATTAAAATGTCAATACCCGCATCAGCAAATTTTTTTGAAATCTCAGGAATATTTTTAGGAGGAGTAACAACGGCGGCAGCGTCTAATTCCTCATTTTTTATTAAGTCATCTATATCAGTATAAATATTTACATCATCATACTGATGATTATTCTGAATTACTTCCAATTTCGCTTTAGCAGCGTCGCAAATTCCTACTAATTTAGATAGTTCATGAAAATTTCTAATATGAGCCCGGCCAAACCAACCAGCACCGACAACGGCAGTTCTTTTCTTTTTCATTTAACTGGATCGTATTTTTATAGTAGTGTATAATGACGCGTAAAATAATAATTTTTTGAAGTTAATTACATTAGATTTGAAAATAATTAAAAAATAAAAAGAGAACGATTAGATTTAAATATTAGATTTTGGTCAATTATTAATGAATTAAAAAAAAGCAAGAAAATAATGAATCCCCCCTCCCGGAATCGTCATTTTTCGAGGTTTTCTCAAAATAATTTGAGCCGGGGACCTCACGGTGTCAATAACAGCTGACGTAACCTCATCGGCATAAGCCTTAGTACGCGAAATTTTTCTACAGCCGTGCGCTCTAACCAACTGAGCTAAGGGGGGTTTTTGATACTTTGAATAATACTTTAATATTTTCTTAAATTGTTGAATTAATATATTTTTTACGATTCTTCTATGAAATTATTAAGGACAAATTTTAACTTTTTAATTTTAAAAGTCTTTTTAAAATAAATCCAAATAGTAAATAATACTTAATTTATAATTCAAGAATTTAAATCTTTTTGAATGACAAACTTTTTAATAAAGTAATTTATTTAAGATTTATAAGAATTACTAAACAAAATAACAAAATAGATTCAGACATAAGAGGTGTATGCGTTGCGTGAAGAAACAGACTACGCGGAAGCACTAGATGCTTATAAAGATAATAATCATATAATCCTTGAACCTTGGGGTAGAAGTATTGACCATTTAAGAATGACTATTATTGGGAAGAAGGGAACCCCATATGCGGATGGTAAGTTCATATTTGAAATTAAATTTCCTGATAATTATCCTTTCGCTCCTCCTTATGTTTATGCTGTAACGCTTATGTGGCATCCTAATATTGATTCCTCAATCCCTCCGGGTAAGTTAAATATTTGCTTAGATTTAATCAATCCGGATTTAGTAGGCAAAGTTGATGCTGCAACAGGAGCGAGTGGATGGACTCCTAGTAAAACCTTGACGAATATTGTTGAGGCTCTAAAAGGAATGATGCATTATGAGGCACCTTTCTTTAATCCAGGAGATCCCCTAAACCATGAGGCGGGAGAGCAATATTTTAGGAGTCTTAAAAAATTTGAAGCAAAAGCTAAGCAATGGACAGATAAATACGCAAAGGATTAATGATTTTTGCTTTAGCCAATTAATTTCTTTTTCTTTTATTGATGTCCAATTTTTTAATTTAATTATTAAATATTGAACAATCAAATATTACTTATATTTATTATTAGAAATGAAAATGATATCGTTTAAAAACAAAAAAATTATAGTTTTTGATTTGGATGGGACGATTGTTGACTTAGCCGTTGAATGGCGTTTTATAAAAAGAATTCTGAGTCAAAGATATTCTAAAATTTACGGAGAGGAATGTGAATTTAAACATATTTCAGCCTGTCTTGATTATGTAGTTGAAAAAAAAGATGAGAGAGAATTGAAAAATTTCTTTAAAATCTTGGAAGAGTATGAAATGAAAAACATAAATGATAGCAATAAAATTGAAGAGACTATTTTTTTCATTAATAACTTGCAACTGTTTGGCTTACCAAGAGATTCAAAACTAGCTATATTTTCTCTAAATACAAGAAGATCTATTGTTAAATCATTAGAATTAGCAAAAATATCAGATAAATTTGATTATATTATCGGAAGAGAAGATATAAGGAAATGGAAACCTAATCCAGATGGATTAATAAAAATTAAAGAATATTTTGGAGTAGAGAACAAAGAAATGCTCTATTTTGGCGATCTTCAAAAAGATTTACGAACTGGAAAGAATGCAGGTATTGAATCGTATTTAATAAACGAACTTAAAGAGTTAGTTAATAAAAAGAGAGAAAGCATGAATTTAACTTAGATACTTTACATGTAGACTATTATTACATTGTATTTTTTAATTTCAGACTCCTCTCTTGCTTTTCCTAATGGAGTTATTGCGATTATATCATTACTATTGATTTTTAAAGCTTTAAGCTTATAATTGGGGTCTTTTAATGAGGTAACCATGGGATTCCAAACAATTTCCTTAGTCATTGGATTGGTTATCATCCATAATTCTGGATCTAAAGTAAAACCGCTAATTTCCATTGCTTTAAAAATATATCCAACATTAGCATCAAATGGTACAACTATATTAACATTTTCTTCACCAGTAATTTTACCACAAGCAAGACACTCATCTCTTTTTATAATATCTAAATGGTCAAATTGCCCATAGACGCCATTATAATTTACATAAGGAGGGTCCATTGGAGGTCCGATATTTCGACCTTTAACACGGAACAAAAGTTTTAATGCTTCTTGAGATTCAATACTGGCAATAACAGAGCTTACTGTTTGTATCGCTGCAATTTTATTTCCTAATATATTTTCCATCTCTTCGAATTTATAATCTGGTCCAAAAGTATCTAGAATATTATCTTGCCAGTCTGTAATCTCTTCTTGAGTTAAAGAATTTCTTTTTTCAGGGGGAACATTTTCGTTGAATACTCTCCGTCTCAATTTTTCCAATTCTTCTTGAGCTATTTCTCTTAATTTCAAAACCTCGTCATCTTTATTTAATTCTGGTTTATGTCCATGAATTTTCTCAAAATCTACTTCTGCCTTAATAACACAATGATTTCTATTTCTTGGAATCCCTTTTAATGTACATGCAGCAACCAATTTATCATCGGCAGGAGGAATAGGTACTAAGCATCTATAGCAAGGGGTTTGATCTAAGACTTCTGGAGCATATTTTTCATCAAATTCGGCTTCTATATTTTTTCTAATTTTTGTTTTTATCGGATCAATCATAGTCTCATTAATTTGTTCAATAAGGTTTTCTAATTTTTCAATTCTTTCCATAGCTTGATGGTATTTTGGATATTCATCTTCCCTAAGTTCCCATAATTTTGCCTCGACTAGTTTATCAATTTCAATATCTTTATTTTTATATTCTATACCTGATCCCTCTGGAATAACAATTTGTATATGTCCCTCAAAACCTACGGTTCCACCTTCAATCATTGGCTTTTTCAACCGAAGACATATCTTATTTAAATCTAATCGAGCATTAAAATTATCTAATGCGGCAATAACTACATCTGCCTCTTCATATACAGACATAGGTAATTTTTGAAGCTTTTCAAAAAAAAAGTCAACTTTCATATAAGAATTCATTTCCCTCAAGCGTTCAGCGGCAACTTCTGCTTTTGGTCGTCCTTCATCCCCAGCCCTAAATAACATTTGTCTAGATAGATTGGAAGTTTCTATTAAATCCAAATCAACTAAAATAAGTTTACCAATACCCATCAAAGCAAAATCCTTCGCAATTTCGCAACCAAGTGCCCCTACACCTATTATCAGTATACATGCATTATCGATTGTCGATTGGTCCCAACCATCAATTAATTGCTGTCTAGCAAACATCCGAGATTTAAGAATCTCATCCTTTTTTTCTAACGTCATTTTTTGATTGCAGTTTCTTTTTTAATATTATATTATAATCAAATTATAAAATTTTAAGTTAGATTTTAAAAGACTAATCGTAATTAATCTTTTTTACAAAGAATTTTCATTCATATAAAAAATGCCACATTATAAATTTTTTAATTTGAACGATTGAAAGCTCAGTGAATTATCTTTTTTAATTTGTTTTAATTTAATCTCCTATGGAGACAAATAAAATTAATGAATTAAGAATAGCAGTTGTAAGAGGAGCTCAAGAGATATATAGCAAAGGATTAGTCGAGGATGGTGAAGGTAATGTTAGTGTTCGGATAAATAAGAATGAAATACTAGTTACTCCCACTTCGACAAAATATAGTTTATTAAGTCCAGAACTAATTGTACATATGGATTTAGAGGGAAATATGTTAGGTTCAGGTAAAATTCCATCCACGGAAGTTAAAATGCATTTAGCTGTTTATAAAGATAGACCCAAAGTTAAGAGCGTTATCCATAATCATTCTCCTTATATTTCTATGCTTTCAATTCTTAGAAGAGGCATTCCAATCATAATGGAACAACAACTTATTTTCCTTGGTGGAGAAATTCTATGTAG
>JAHQWS010000034.1 GCA_029856295.1 Promethearchaeia archaeon | reverse complement strand
GAAATAAAAATTTTCGTTAAAAAAGATAAATTTATCTTAAAAACGTAAAAAAGTCAATAATGAGGTAATTTTTGTTTTTAAAGAAAGGTTCATCCCAGACAAAGAAGCAATAGGTAAAAGAATTCCCGGATTATATAAATGGCGAGAAATAATGGTATTTATAAAAGAAAGGGAGAAGCATGATCTAAGCCTTTTATTATCAGAGTTATTAAGGCAATAATACTTTAAACCGTTTCTTATAGAAATAAGTAAAAATAGTAGTAAGGATAAATAGATAGAAAATCTGAACTACTACACTCAATTCCGTAATAATATCTCCCATTTCAGTTACCTCAATTAATCTTGAATAATCATCATAATTGCTAAGGAAAATCATATAAAAGAGAAAACCAATTAATAGATAGCGTTTGCTTGTATATACTTTCTTATTTAACATTATATATATTTGAAATGATGCCATAACACCATGTAATATAGGCCCTCCTATCCACATGTAAATATCCTTGGAAGTATTAATTAGAAACAATGAAATCAACATAAATCCTATTGAAGAAACGGAGACAAATGAGTTTAACAGAGCGGATTCAAATTTATTGATACACGTTAAAGAAATCAAAATAAGGGTCAAATAGGTAGTATGAGTCAAGGGAACATAATCTTGTGCGATAAAAAAGAAATATATCCAATATACTACACACGCACCAAGCAAGCCTACTCCAAACGCTCTCACACCGGTAGAATATTCCTTACTTTCAATGACTTTCTTTCTTGGCTCTAATGAAGTTAAATAATCATCTGGTGTTTCTTTTGAAATTTCTCTATTTTTTAACTTCTTATTAATTCTTTTAATGATTTGGTCTGTAATAAGTTCAAGATCAGTATCATTAAATTTTAGGGGATTCTCGCTTTGTTGGGATAATAAATTATCGGAACCTTTATTTTTCTTTACTAATCCAACATCCTCAGTTATTTTTTAACTCAACCCCATTATCTTTTTAACTTTTTTAAAATTTAATTCCATCTTTTCGAAAGTAAAAAAATAATAATACTAATAAGAATATGTTAAATCAGATATTTAAATGTTTTGTTATCAAAAAATCAGCCCCTTTATATACACACAAAAATAAATTTGAACACAAAAAGGGATTTTTACCACAAATTGTGACAAGTAGATTTTTCAAAGAAACGATCCCTACTTCTTTTTCTTCTTTCTCCTTGAGGGTATCACTACACCCTGTTTGCGTACCATTCGCAACCGTTCGATCCGATTTTTCATGCTATGCACAATTACACCAATAAAGAGGAACGATAAAAGAATTGTAGCCCATTCCATAATGGGTATTATAAAAAACCATAAAACGAGATTAACTGCTGCCGCAGAAAAACCGAATTTTGCCACACTACGCGTAAACTTATATTTGTATAAGGCTATTGATGGTAAGAGAAAAGTTAGCACACTTACAATAAAGAGGCTGATCGACCAGAAAATATGGATGAGGAAATAGTTTTCTGGGAAAATTCCGCACATGATCATGGCGAATGCACAATACAATCCCGATAACTGAGTTAAGATCGTAAGCCTTTTATTCCTTTTACTACCAATATACCATTCGTACAGCCCAATAAAGAATGGAAAGAGAGCAATTCCTGCGACAATAATACCAATATTAAAGTAAATGGCCCCTTCTGGATTTAAATTATAGTTCCCTAGATTACTCATCCAATTCACAAATGGATTGTATGTACCGGGAAAGAATGCCATCGAAATGAATGCAAAACTCCAGAAAATTATAATAGCAAAAAGCCCGGATACAACGCTGATTGGCCATTTCTTCGGAATCGGAAAAGATTCAATTACCTTTTTTATTTTCTCTGACTCAAATACTTTTTTTACTTTTTCAGATTTCATTGGAAAGTTCTCTCTTTACTCCTATAATATCGGTTAATTAAAAACCAACACGTGAAAAAAATTGAGAATTTTTTGAGTTTATTAAATATGATATCCATAAAAAAATTTTGTTTAATAATTCATTCCATTCTAGGGAAGTAGAATTCCGTATTTTTTCTTGTAGAAATATATGACGATAAAGGTTATACCGAGAATGTAAAAAGAAAAGACTGCTGTGAGGAGTTCAGGAAAGAATTCCTCTGTTCCGATTATCACGTTCACATGTGAGAAAGATTCAAAGCTACTTATAAATAACAAATAAAAGAGAAATCCCCAAAACATATATCGCTTAGAAACGGCAATTTTAGGATGAAAAACGAGAAATAATTGGAAACCCGCGATAAGTCCGTATAAAATTGGGCCCGTAAAAAAGCTATATATATCTGAGGCTACTCGAATAGAGCCAATTGAAATCATAATAAATCCATATACCGTAATGCTTGTAATAGAATTAAGTAATACTGACTCAAATTTATTAATAAGTGTTAAAGCAACGAGTATCATAGTTATATATGCCGAATATGTTAAAGGTTCGAGTTTTTGTACTATAAAGAAAAACCATATCCAATACCAAATGCATATGCCTAATAGAGCAATTCCACCGACCCGAACTCCAGTAGAAAATTCTTTTTGTTCAATCACTTTTTTCTTAGGCTCTAAAATATTAGTGTCAAGTGTACCATAATAACCGTTTAAGCCATTAGACGCTGGTTTTTTATCCCCTAATTTTTGATTAAGTTTCGCTAATGCATACTCTGCAATCATTTGAATTTGTTCTTCACTGAGATGTACATGGTCTTCTTCGCTTGAAGACTTTTTATCCTTGAATTCTAATTTTCTTAGGATGTGTTTAACTTTATCAATCAAATTTTATTCGATACAATCCTTTATTTATTTCTACAAAATCAAATACTGCTCTAATTAAACAATAAAACTGGAATTTAAAAATTTAATTAAAAAGAAAATTAGGAACCTTTATTCTATAATTATATTTTAGCAATAATTAAATTGAAAAAAAAAAAATTAATTTTAATAAATACCCTAAAATAAATATTAAAGATTATTTGTGTATATTAATATTACATATTCCTATTTTTATAACAAATAAAAAAGGCAGGTTATGAATAAAATGACAGTAGATTACGAACAAGCAGTTAAAGATTTAAAAACTGAATCAGATATAAAATCTGTAGCGATTATCGAAGGAAAATACAAAATAGTTTATTCAACGGAAGATTGGGATATTAGTGGAGATATTAGGAAATTAGTTGGAATTTGGGACTCGATGCACGGAAAATCTTTGACCGTTTCTGAAAAAAAATACTCAATTCTCCAATCAACACCAGAGAGATTAGTGGCGACCTCAATTAAAGGAAAAGGGCATATTTTGGGAGCAAAAGATGATGAAAGAAAAGTTATAGTATATGCGAAACCTAAAGGGAATATGCTTACCGCATATACTGCTGCAGCTAAAGCTTTAAAATCAATGAGTTCAAAAGAGCCTTATATAGATGAAAAAACTGAAATGGGGAATGTAGAGAAGTTCCCTTCTGAATGGGATACTCCTAGATTAAGAGAACAGATGATGAAAGGCCTTATAGAATTTTTTATGCACGGTGGAAAACTGGAGAAACCTGACGAAACCGATTTAAAGCGTAGAGAAAAGGAAAGAGGACAGAGAATGGAAGAATTAAGCAAGGTATTACACGCATTAGAAATTACCAAAGAAGAAAGAAACAAACTAGTAAGTATAACAATAAAAGCTAAATTCGTAACTGATTATATCTATGACGATTTCCAACTGTTAAGAGTTAAACATAAAATTGAGAAACTCATTGAGAAAGAGTTTCAAGTTCATGATATTGAGACAAGAATAGTTAAAAAAATATAAGACTATAGATATTTGAGTTAGTATTGAGGTCGGAATAACTTTTTATTTTATTTTTTTAAGGTTAGCAAAGTCTATATAATAATAGAAAGTAGAAAAAACGAAGGTTTTATGTTAATTCTTCCTCAAATACTTGAAAATCAGAAGAAGTATATAAACAAAAAATAACAACTTCAATCTGAGTATCTTCTGATAAATAATCTTTTGCTGTTGCGATCATTATTTTTGCACATCTATCAATAGGATACCCAAATATACCCGTAGAAATTGCCGGAAATGCAATCGATTTTAACTCATGCTCATCCATTAATTTTAGACTATTTAAAGTGGCATTTTTCAATTTTTGATCTTCATTTCCTTCTCCCATTCTTGGCCCAACGGCATGAATTACATGCTTCGCTTTTAAGTTCCCCCCTGTAGTAATTACTGCACCTCCTACAAAAGTAGGAGATTTTTTATCACACTCATCTTGAATTTTAGGGCCCCCTTTCCGCCGAATCGCTCCGGCTACACCGCCTCCCAAAATCAATTGGGCATTAGCGGCATTAACAATCACATCAGTATCTAATTCAGTAATATCTCCTTGGACTAACTTAATTTTTGAGTTTTTTATTATTAATTCCTTCATATTCAAAACTTAAATATTGTTAATTTCTAATATATTTACTAATTATGGTATAATGATATATAATAACAGTTTAAGAAAACATAATAATAATATATTTTCTAATATAATCAATTCATATTATTATATTTGAAGGCGGATTTTAATGAGAGAAAATATAAGAAAGAAAAATGCTTTGATTATTTTTTTTTTATTTATAAGCTTATTTTTATCTCTCACCTTCAACAAATCAGAGATTATCAAGGAAGCAGCTGATAAAAATGAAGATTCAAGGGAGATTAATAATTCAGGGCATCATTTAGATAATTCAGGATTTTGGAATCTTACAGGATCTCCAATATTCATTGATGATTGTAAGCCCAAATATAATTGGGAAAAAGTATCTTCTGAACATGAGTGGTGTTTTGGTAGGGGAACTTTGGATGACCCATACATTATTGAAAATGTGATAATAAATGGAAAAAACTCTGGAAGTGGTATTACAATTAGAAATTCTGATGTTTATTTTATAATTAAAAACTGCATATTTTACAATTCTGGTTGGTCAAGATTTAATTGGGGTTCAGGGATTAAATTAATCAATACTCATAATGGAAAATTACTCAATAACAACTGCTCATATAATAATGGTTTTGGAATTCTACAGATTCGGAGTTCCAATAATAATCTTTCGGGAAACATAGTAAATTATAATTCAGGTCATGGAATTTATAGCTGGCGAAGCGATGATAATAGTATTTTAGAAAATAAAATTAATTATAATGAGATAAATGGAATATATTTTTGGTTTTGTGATAGAATTAACATATCAGGCAACACCATAAATAACAATAAAAACGGAATAAATTTAATAATGAGCAATAATAACTTTATAACTTTTAATTATTTGGTTGGTAATAATGTTAGTATTTATCAATTCTGGTCTTATGGAAATATAATTAGAAATAATAAATATGAATATGAACCACCCGCGCCAGAAATTCCTCATGTGACAGAAAAAAACGATGGTGACAATACGAAAGAAACAGAAGCTCAAGAAATCCCATATATAAGTTTAATAATAGTTGGCACCTCTTTAGGGATGGTAAGCGGGGGGATTATTGGTTACTTCATTCAAAAAAAGAGGATTGAAAAAAAGAACTTATTTTTATTCAGTAAACCATTGAAAGAAAAACTTAAAGCGGATTCATCTTTAAATTTAGAGGAAAAAGTTGAATCTGGGCCAGAGTTTGAATTTGTACCGAAAGGAGCTATTATGAAATTCGTAGATATAAAAAAATTGGCTGAGGAACAAAAAGACTTGAAAAATAATTTAAGTGAAAATTAAAAAAAAATAGTCCCATAAGTAAAATTAATAAAAATTTAATCTTGTTCTTGATCCTTTTTGAATACTTCGTCTAGTTTGGCTTTATCATCGTCAGACATCTTACTCATTGCTTCCATTTGCTGTTGCATTAGAACTCTCATGAAATTATTACTTATAATTTGGTTTAAGACAGGCAATGCAATTCGCATTCGAGTTAGCTCATAATTCATCATTTTTGCGGTATCTCTCATTTCTTTCAACTCATCTTTTGTCATACCCTCTTGACCTATTCCCGGACATTCTACATCAACAACTGTGAAATTTTTTCCATCGAACTCTAATGGGTATGTTCGGCAGCTCAAAGGACGATTATCATAGATTAAACATTTTTTTTGCTCCGCATTATATAACGGGCATTTTTCTTCCAGTAATTCACCTATAGGAGTTCCTGTAAGTGTTTCTGTTGGTGATTTTTCCTCATCTTCATCTTTTTTTTGTGGAACTAATGGTTTTAAGATTAGGTCAAAAACACCATCAGGCTTACTATATACATCCAAGTAAGGAAGGAAATTCGCTACTACTCCATTTCGAGCCCACATCTCTAAATCCCAAAGGGTAATAGGGATAGGCCCTCTAGCAAGACAACATTTATCGCATCTAGTACATTTAAATGTAAATTTAGCTTTTGATTTTTCTGGTTCAGCCTGTTCTTCTTTTTTGGTCTCTTCTTTATCTTTCGAATTTTGATTTTCTTGGTTATTTTCAGTCAATTCACATCGTTCCTCTTAGTTTTTTAGTATATATTCTAATGAATAGAATTATTGATAATTTAAAATTAATCCTAGAAAAAAAATTTTATCTTTATCTATAATAAAAGATTTAAAATTATATCCAAATAATATATAAATTACATTATACTCGGAGTTAGTAATAAATATGGCATTTGAATCAGATTTTCAAATAATTAAAAATCTTACGGAGACTCAAGCGTGTTCTGGAGACGAAAGCAAAATTCGAGAATATATCAGAGGGATTGTTGAACCGTATTGCGACAAAATCGACATAGACATTTTAGGAAATTTATTTTGTTTCATTTATGGAAAAGCTAACGAAAAAGAGTCAAAACTAAAAATATTATTAGATGCTCACATAGATGAGATCGGTTTCATTGTACGGTATATTGATAAAAATGGATTCATAAGATTTACACAAGTTGGCGGTCAAAATCCACGCATCCTCCCCGGTCAAAAGGTTACTATCCATTCGAGTTCAGGTGAAGACATAATTGGTATAATTGGAGAAACACCTATACATCTCATAAAACAGGAAGATAGAAAAAAACCTATCAAGATAGAAGAACTTTTTATTGATGTAGGAATAGCAAGTGCCGATGAAGTTAAAAAATATATCTCTGTTGGAGATTATGTTATTTTAAAACAAGAATGTGTAGCATTCAAGGGAAATAAAAGAATATGTTCAAAAGCTTTTGATGATAGAGCGGGATGCTTTGTTCTAATAATGTTAATAATGGAGTTATCAAAAGAAAAGGAAAAGTTAGATAAAGACTTAATTTTTGAATTTGCGACTCAGGAAGAAATTGGCGTTAGAGGGGCAACGGTAGGAGCTTACAAAATCTCACCTGATATTGGTGTTGTAGTAGAAGTTTCTCATGCAATAGATTTTCCAGGAATTAGTAAGGATAAGCATCATGAATGCTCTTTAGGATCAGGAGTATCAATAAGAGTTGGGCCAAATCTTTATCCAAAACTGACTAAGCTATTAATTAATACTTCAAAGGAAGAAGATATACCATTTACTCTAATCGCTGAACCTCGTCCAACACCAACAGATGCTAGGGCAATTCAGATGACAAAATCTGGCATACCATGCGCATTGGTCTCAGTACCTTTAAGATATATGCATACTAATGTGGAAGTTATTGAATATCAAGACCTGTTACATACAATAAGTTTATTAAAATCTTTTATAATGAAAGATTTAAAATCCGCAATTAGTATTCTTTAGCTATCATCACTGAATCTAATTCTTCATAAACAATTCTTTTGTTTTGAGTAATTTTCCAAAATTTACTAACGCAGGTTCAATAGATTCCTTTTCTTTTACTCCAGTGAGTACAATTTTGCCATTATTAAAAACCAAAAAGGTACATTTGACTGGAAGTAATGATTTATAAATTAAAGCTGGAAAAGTCTCTGGCTCAAAAATTATATTTTCGAGTTTTACTGCTGCCAAATCTAAATCAATTTTATCATAAAGATTTGCCGTAATAACGATATTTACAATTTCCGATTTTATCGATTTTATATCAATATCAATTTTAACTTTACTTAGCTCAGTAAATATTCGCGAAATTATTATATCAACGTTATTAAAAGATTTTAAACCACTCAAGATCATTTTGCCGTTTCTAAAAATTATGGCTACACATTTAGGATCTAGTATTCTTAAAAATAATCCAGGAAAACGATTTTTATCATATTCAACATTTTCAAGTTTTTTTGATATTTTTTCAAGATCAAGATTTAGATTTAGATCTGAATTTAGATCTGAATTTAGATTTAAATCGGCCTTAACTACAATATTTTGAACGGTATAAGTTAAGCTCCTTGCTTTTTCTTCGGATTTCTTATTAATTTCCATTAGATATAACGTTAAAAATTAATTTCAACTTAAAGAATTTGTCTAGTAATATAACGATTAATTTGTATTTAATATTACTTCTTGGCGATAATTAAAAATAATATTAAATAAAAGCAACACTTTTTTTATGTACATATTTAGGATGATATTATAACTAACTAAATGAAAAAATTATTAGCAAGAAATATAATGAACACAAAATTAAGAAAAAAAATTACTGTATGGATAATTGTATCAATTAACTTAATTATCGCATTTTTCATCGGCCTATCAATTCCAGTAATGGAATCAACTTTAGGTATTTTAATCGGATTTATTGTACTTCCAGGATTAATGGTTCTCAACTTTTTAATATTAGATCTATTAAAAAGAGAATATAAGACTTCAATAATTTATGAGAGAACATTGATCTGGTCATTCTTATCTCTAAATTTTTTATTTGCTTTTATGATGGGTTTTACAATTCCCTTTATGGAATCAAATGCGAGATATAACATGGGAATTGTCATGTTGCCACTATTAATAATTCTTAATTACATTATTGTTGACAGATTTCATTATTACCTTAAAAATATTGATATAAAAGATGAGGTAAATATAATAAGGAATAAAGAACAAACGCAAATAGTCGCCATTAATAAAGAAAAAAATGATGATCACAAAAATAAAAAACCAGTAATCGAATTTAACGGAAAAACATATATTTTTTCAATAAGGTCACTTATTATCTTGGCAATTGGAGCACCTCTATTATCATATGGAATATACCAATTCTTTGACGCACCTATGAATTATTGGCTCCACGAAATTGTGGTAAAACAAACTGTTTTCTTTTTAAATCTATTATTTAATATGGGAGCAGAAACGGAATACGTCCCAGTAGGAACACACCATTGGAGCTTTACCATCCCTAATAAAGGGAGTATTTATTTTCAAACATTTTGTACAGGTGTACAAGCAATATGTGTTTTTGCGGGAATTATTATTTGTATACCCCATTCACAAGATCTTAAAACAAATGAAGACATTGTATGGAGAAAAATGAAAGCATTACTTATATCATCAGTCATATTCTATGTTGTAAATATTATTCGAATGATAATTCAAATTTATTTATATTATATCGGTTATGCCTGGGAGGATATCCATTATTCCATTAGCGCCGCCAGCTCCTTCATTGCTGCGATAATAATTCTTTTGCTTCATAAGTGGATACCTGAATTCATCATTTCTATAATTTATTTGGGATCTCTTGTAAATAAATCTATACAACAAACACGTAAGGATAAAATTATTGAAATAATTGAGGAATCCAATAAAGTTCCTATTGATTTAATGAGAAAAGTTTTAGGAATGGATAAAAAGACATATATCAATGATATAATTCCATGGGTA
>JAHQWS010000033.1 GCA_029856295.1 Promethearchaeia archaeon | reverse complement strand
AAGGAACGTTTTGTCCTTATTGCGGAAGTAGTAATACAGCTGGATCTAACTTCTGTGAATATTGTGGCAAAAACTTAGAAACATAATTTTGAGAAAATAATGTAAAATTTCCTTTTTTTTTTTATCTTTTAAAGCTCTGAATTACTAATTTCTAAATAATTTTAGTTAAAATAATTTAAAATTTAGAGATTTTATGATTTTAATTTTTTTTTTAATTCCTTAATTTTATGTCGAAGTGTTAATGCCCCTTTATTATTAATCTTATTTGCAATGAATGATGTTTCTGTATTAGCTTTTTGCTTTAATACTTTGGATTTTAATTTTAAGGTTTCTAATAATAAAGCATTCTCCGACTCGCTTCCGTTTATTATAACATCAAGCAAATGCAATGCTAACTGTAGTTTTCCTTGTTCAATAGTTTTTTTTGCCTGCTCGAGAAATTTAGTACTGTCTGCAACTTTTAAAAATTCTTTTGCAACATCAGCGCTTTTTGCTGGAAAAAGATCTGTAGGATTTCCTGTATCATACCACCCATGGTAAAGTCTATAAACGGCATGTATTGCAAATTCATAACATCCATACATAGGCAGTAAATAAGGATGATTCTTGAATTTTTCCGGGAAAATTTCGAGCATCTCATGAAAAATTTGTTCAAACCACTTTCCCTCGTTCATTCTTTTCACGACTTCGTCATGCACAAAATGCATCGCTTCAGCAGTAATTGACAACACTTCCTTAACTTTCTCTTTCCCTTCGATAAGCTCACCATGCCCAGGAACTAAATAATCTGCGTTTTTTTCCATCATTCTTTCCATTGCTAAAGCCCAATGTTTCGGATATCTTTGAACCTTATAAGGATTTCCGACATTCGGAAAATGACTCACCATAAGATCCCCGGCAAAAATAACCTTTTTATTAGGTACCCAAAGCCAAATAGCATCGTCAGTCTCACCCCATTCGGGGTATAATTCGAATGTGAATCCTCCCAATTCAAATGTATATATTTCATTTCCCTTAATAATTATTGTAGGATCAAGTGTTTCATGTGCGGAAACTTCTACAGGTGTTTTGAGGGAAGCAAACTGCTGTTGATTTAACCAAATGTGATATTTATCTAGCATTCTGTATTTTTCAAATCGTTTTACGCAGTTTTCGTGTGCTATAACCTCGGGCATTTCCCAGCCTTTTTCCATAATTTCTTGTAGAAAAGGAGCAAACCCAAAACAGTGATCGAAATGCCCATGTGAATAAATGATGTATTTTACGGGCTTATCTGATACTTTTCTAAGATCTCTAAATATTTTGGGGCCGAGCGGTTTCATAGTTATATCGAAAATTACTAACCCCTCATCAGTCTCTACAACACCACAATTTCCAAATCCTCCAATTAAGTGGCAAACCCCATCAGCAAAAGTAGCCGTTGGTATAAATCCAAAAGTTCTTCTTATTCTTTCTTGTGATATTTTCATAACTTTTTCTCAGTTATATTTTGTTTTTTAAAATTAATTTAAGTAATTAACTAGTTGTATATATTTTTGTTTATAAGGTCCATTTTAGATTTGAGAATCAAATTTTAATGAAATATAAAGACAATCTTTTTTAGCGAAATTGAAGGAATACTATTCAAGCAGATTTTTTTACAAAATAATGAGGTAAATGATATGGGTTTGAACATTAACTCTACATTAAAATTAAATAATGGGATATATATCCCTATAATTGGTCTAGGAACGTGGTCTCTTACTGGAAAAGGCGTTTATTATTCGGTTCTACACGCCTTAGAAGCCGGATACAGATTAATTGATACAGCTGCTATGTATAGCAATGAAAGAAAAATTGGAGAAGCCGTGAAAGATGCTAATATTCCAAGAGAAGATATTTTTATTACCACTAAAATTTGGAATTCTGACCACGGGTATGACAAAGCTCTTAAAGCGTTCGAAAGAAGCCTAAAAAAACTGAACATGTCTTATGTGGATCTTTATTTAATACATTGGCCCGTTAGTGGTCTTAGAAATGAAACGTGGAAAGCTCTAGAAAAGATTTATGAAGACGGAAAAGCGAGGTCGATTGGTGTTAGTAATTTTACAATTCGCCATTTAAATGAGTTGCTTGGACCCACTTCTACAATACCAGCTGTGAATCAATTTGAATTTTCACCTTTCCTATATCTAAAAGAATTAATGGACTTTTGTCAATATAAAAATATTGTTGTAGAAGCTTATTGTCCCTTAACACGCGGACAAAAGTTGGATAATTCTCAATTAAAAGCCATTGGGCAGAAATACGGGAAAACATCAGCACAAGTGTTACTTCGCTGGGGGATTCAGCACGATGTAATTCAAATTCCTAAGTCCGGAAGTAAGAATCATATTATTGAGAACATAAATATTTTTGATTTTGTTTTAGACAATGAGGATATGAAACAATTAGATAATCTAAATGAAGACTTTCGAAATGTTGACAATCCAAGCATGTGGGAATAAATTAACATCAAAAAAGTATAGAAAGAGCTTGTAATTCTTTTTCTTATTATTTATTTAGAAAATTAGCATAAAAAAAATAAAAGGTTTTAATAATATCCCCTAAAACCTAATTTTTATGAGATTTGATTTTATACTTTTAATTATATCCTTAAATCTCTATTTAAAAGAAAAAATTCTGAGAATTTATAATTATAATTTTTTTCTTTAATTTCGTTCTATGTACTCGAACATAATTTCAATTAATAAAAAATGACTAATACCCTGATTTCTTTCCAGTCATATTATTAATCTCAACTTTTATAATTACTATTTTTTTAAAAAATTTCTCAGAATATTCATGAGGAATTTTTGGAAGGCAGTGCTCTATTATAATGTTTAATGCTTTAATTTTTTCTTCGGAATCATCAATTATATATGCTTTTCCATAACCAATAACGCTATAATACTTCATAGTAGTATGGCATGCCAATTTTCCTTGTAAAATTTCATGTGCAATATCGATTTCGAAGCAAATATCATTATTTTTTTTAATGATTTCAATTTTCTTTCCCTCTATAGCCGAATGAATGTATAAACAATTATTGTTATATCCAAAATTAACAGGAACTATATAAGGCATATTATTATCTGATAAAGCAATTCTACAAACGTTTGCTTTCCTTATTATCAATTCAATTTCCTTTTTATCTTTAATTTCCTTATCCTTTCTCCTCATTTCATCTCAGATTTTATTGAAACTATTAATATATGTCAAAAAATTTAGGTTGTTAAAGCGAGTGCTATTATTAAAGCACCGTGAATTTCGCTCAAATTACCAACCCGCGAGGTGTCTATTATAACCTGATCGAGATCCATATAAATTGCGCCATACGCTTTACCCCCGCCTAAATGAACTAGAGTGCGGTAGATGAGATTTCCCGAAATTCCATCAGGCGCAATAATTAAATTTGATTTATTATAAATAGCATTTTCTATAAGGATTTCATCATGATTTATTCTCAAATTCGGATTTTCTTTTCTAAGATATTCAACTACCTCTTCTGCAATATTTATGGTTTTATCAATAATAGCATCTCTTCCAGTATCTCCCAATCTGCCACCGCTAAGAATACTGATTTTAGGTTCAATATTTAACGTTTTAAATTGTTTAATTGCTTTATTAGTAAAATTAATCTTGCTTTCTATGTCATTACATTCATCAATTCCAACAGGACCATAAAAAAACTGAAAACCATTATAGGTTTCTAATAATGCCAATCGATTTATCACTGATATGTTAAATAACTCCTTTACATTCTTTAAAAACTTACTTGAGCTAAAATTTCCTCGTACAATAGCGTGAATATTGTTATTATTTAAAAAATTAAAAATCTCATTTTCAGGCGTTTTAGATTTGACTAATTCAATTCCTTTAGTACTATTATTATAATCTTTATTATTTTCGATTGAGTCTATTGCTTTTTCATTACCAAATAAAAAGATTGTTGAGTTATATGATTTTAAAAACTTCAAAGAGGCGTGTAATACTTTAACATTATGTTCTTCTGATTCTGCTAACCCAATACCGATATTACCACTCTTTAATTTTGCGATTGATTTAAAAACTTCAAGTAAAGACATATGGAGACCATCTTTTTATTGTAGATATAGTATAGGAAAACAAAAATTAATAAAATACCATAAATAAAAATGCTATTAAAATCGTTAAAGAATTATAGACACCATGAGTAACTATGACAGCAACCAAATTTTCCTCTCTCCAGCGAAATAGTAAACCTAGCATTATCGAAATCGCAATATAGGGGGCAAACAGGTATATAAATAAGATAATAAAAACTACTGGATCTAAAATGTAGAGAATTAATCCAACCAAGTGAATTGCTGCAAAAATTATAGCAGTAAGTATAATCCCCCACGTGTCTCCTAAAGTTCTCACTAGCCCTCGCTGCATAAATCCTCTAAATAAAATTTCTTCACAGGGTCCAACAATAAAAATCATTACTAAAATTATCAGAATCAAAATGAGAACATCCATACCTGAAATAATGACTTCAACATCATTACCAGCTCCTTCATTAATTATTCTTACTCCAAAAACATATCTTAAAAAAAGTTCAATGCCTATAGCCGCACCTACGACTACTAATATTCCAACAAAAGCAAATGCTATTCCTATTAAAATTTCCTTAAAGATTTTGTTTCTATCATAACCCTTTGTAGTAAATCCCAGTAGAGTTAACCGATTTTCTAAACTAGGATTTTTTAAATATTTTTTTATATACCATATAGGAATTAAAATTAAAATTAACTCCGCTAATGTTGATAATACCATAAAAAATGGACTAGTAATTATGCTGAAAACAAGATCAATATTAGGAATGATAAGAATTATAGCAAAGATGATTCCAAGGATTAGTCCATTCATAACTATAAATGCTAATAATGGAAATCCTATAGATGGTAAATTCCCCCATAATCTTCTTCCCTTAGTATAGTAAATTTCGTCGTCAGAAAGAACAGGTCTCTGGGATTTATAATAAGTAGGACTCACATAGGTGGGGGGTGCTTGTTGTGGAGGTAAAGTTTTGTGTTCTTTCACATACTCTAGATTGATTGCGCAATTAGGACAAAAATTTAACACTTCGATATCTGGGAATTTCATGCCGCATTTTGGGCAGTACATCCATTTGCCATCATTTATTTTCTTATTCATAGTGTCAAGAGATTTAAATTCTTTATTATCAGTCATTTCTATAATATTTGAATAAATTAATATTCAAATAATTTTACATTTCAAATTATAAAGTTATTCTAATTATTAATTTTTAATTTAAATAAAACATGGAGTCCAATTACTATAAGAGTTTTATTTTTTTAGTATTTCTTAGGATTTAATGGGTAAAATAGCAAAACAATTCTTTTTTTTTTAATTTAATAGGATTTACAAATCCGTATCTTTCAAATTGGATAGTGTTATTAAGTAGAATTTTTAATAAGTTAATTTCACCATACCCTTTAGACACTGATCCATCGGGTTTTAAAATAGAAACCTTTACATATTCTCCATCGGGTACCCATTGAATTATTGAATAAGCTCGATTTAATTCCGAACTGTAAAATTCGGCTTTAATCTTGTTATTTTTTAAATCTAGACCAATAATCTTAATATTAATTAAGTCCTTTAGGCGAATAATTTGCTCTAATTTCAACCTTTTAGCATCTGAAAAAGCAATGTGTATTTTTAATATATTGTCTTTTGCAATGACATTAATTATTCTTTTTCCTTTCTTGGGATTTGAAGGTAATAATAAAGGTTCTGCCTTATATTCTTGAAATGGCATATTCTCAATCTCTATTAATACGGGATCTTCAACAAAAAAATATCTGTTTGAAATCTCATCAATGATATCCTGATTTTTAGCATATAACCAATTTACCGAGAAAGAAATCCCAGAAAGAGACATACCAAGATCTAGTAGGGTTTGCTTAACTGCTTCTGATCTGATACCCCTTTTCGATAAAGATTGCAAGCTCCAAGTTCTGGGATCATCCCACCCCTCATATATACCATTTTGAATATTATTTCTTGCTTGAGTTTTACTTAATTTCATATTAGAAAAATTTAGTCTACCATAATGCAAAAATTCTGCTTTTTTCCACTTGAAATGTTCCCATATAAAATTTTCAATAAAATCTTCTTTAATTAAATCAGCACCTCGAAGAATGTGACTGACCCCAATGAGATGATCATCTATCGCCCATGAAAACTCTAACATGGGCCATACAATGTATTTATTTCCTACTCTTGGGTGTTCTGCTTCCGATATTCGCATTATAATTTGATCTCTTAATGCAGGATCTTTTTGATCCATCCCCGTCTTTAATCGCACTACCGCTTCCATTTCACGATATTTCCCATTAAGCATATTTTGCCATTCTTCTATATTTGTCTTAATTGTTTGGTCTCTGTGCGGACAATTTTTCTTTTGATTTTTATATTTATCCCTAAATTCGTCAGCTGAACAAAAACAAACATATGCTATATGGTCTTTAATTAATTTCTCACAATATTCATAAAATTTGTCTAATCTATCACTCTTATAATAAGTTTTTGATATCTCTACCCCAAGCCAATCTATCCCTTCCTTTATTAAGTCATAGGCTTCAGGAAGTACATATTTTGCTTTCGGACTATCTCTTAATGATTTTGGGCTACCAATTGTATCATCATAAAACAAAATCAGCTCACCATTGTGTTTTTTTATATATTCATTATTCAAAACAATCATTCTGGCATTTCCAATATGTAATGCCCCACTGGGATAAGGGGCAAGCCTCATGACAATTTTATCATATTTATCGGCATTAATCAACTCAGGGAGCTCCTTTTTCTGTTCTTTAGCTTCTTTTTTCTCTAAAGCCTTAGGATCTAATTGTAATAATTTCTCTTTCTGTTCTTCCATACTTAATTTAGATATTTCTTCGATAATTTGATCCAAAATAGGGATAATAATTTTCGATTGAGATCGTAATTCTTTTTTCTCTGCCATAAGCTTACCCATGACCGCTTTCCTATTGGGTTTTCCATCAAACTCTACTGCATTTTTTAAGCCACGAATCCACAGAATTCTTTTAATCTCATCGTCTTTCATATATATCATTCATCTTGTAAGACTCTTTTTCAAAATAACTATTAAACAATATAAATAATATTATCTATCAAAAAAAATAAATCGTTATTAAAAACTCTTAAATATTAGAAAACAAAACAAATTATAATATTAAAACTTGATATATTTCTAGGTGGTTTAAAAATTTATTATCGTGGATATATTTTAATGCGGATGCGCATTATAGGAAAAGAATGGGATGTTGTTAATAAATTAAAAGGATTAAAGTCTACAGAGGAGGGCGAAGATTGGAAGATTACCTATGGTACTCCCGTTTATGGAGGATGGGATGCGATAATAGAGTGCTGCTTTAGTAAACTTTCAGATCTGGATAAAATAGTAACTTACTGCCGGGTTGATGAACAATTATCTTCATGGATTGAAGAAACAACTACTCTAATGGGCGGTAAAGCAGATTTTCCAGGTTAAATGGATACCTGACTTTTTTTAAAGTAATCATATTCTCTATTTTTTTAAAAAAATATAGGAGTTAAAAAAATATTAAATTCTTAATTTTAACTCTTTTATTTTACATTGGTTTTACTGTCTGAGCCTGTTTTCGCCTTTTTTCCTCTTTTAATCTTAAAACTTTTCTGTCCAATTTACCCACTGCCGTCTTAGGAACAAGACCTACGAATTCCACTATTCTAGGATATTTATATGCCGCCATATTTTCTTTAGCCCAGTTAATGATATCATCTTCTGAAACTTTTTC
Source organism: Promethearchaeia archaeon (assembly GCA_029856295.1). GTDB lineage: Archaea > Asgardarchaeota > Lokiarchaeia > Sigyniarchaeales > SOKP01 > LW40-45. Next base: position 1,973 of record JAHQWS010000033.1, on the reverse strand, counting down.
TTCATATTCAGGCTTTAATTTGATAAATGCTTTGACAATTTCTCCAACAATTTCCTCAGGATCAGGTACACCAATTACCGCACATTCCAACACAGCCGGATTCATAAAAAGACCGCTTTCTACTTCCGCCGGAAGAATCCGATATGCTTTATACTTTATCATTTCCTTAGATCTCCCTGCAATGTAGAGAAAGCCATTTTCATCCATGTATGCAATATCACCAGTACGAAGCCAAATATTTCCATTTTCATCTTTCACTAATACGTCCGCAGTTGCTTCGGGCTTTTTCCAATATCCCTTCATTACCTGAGGTCCTCTAATCAGCAATTCTCCACGTTCTCCAATTGGTAATTCAGTAATATAGTCCGGAGGGTCAACAATTTTGGCATCGGTATCAATTATCGGAAAACTTATTGATACTGGGTTAATTTCTTCCCAATCTGCTGCGGTATTGCACATACATGTTACTTCTGTCAAACCATAAGCGTTAATAACCTTTAAGCCAGTACGCTCTTTCCAAATTTTTGCAACTTTAGGAGGTAATGGTGCTGCTCCTGATGCACTCATTTCTAGGGTAGAAAGATTACGTGTTTTAAAATCAGGATGATTTACAAGGAAATTATACATTGTAGGGACACCAGACCAAACTTTTAATTGATACTTTTCAATCATTTTTAAGACTTCACCGGGATCGAATCTCGCATAAATAATTAGCGTTGATGCTAAGGTTAAAATAGAATTCAAGACAAAAAATCCCATTCCATGACATAGCGGATTACATGTAAGACTACTAGAGGTCCCTATTTGTTTTATTGTTTTTTCGAGTGATCCTTGCCAAATGCCCGCAGCACCTGTAAGAACAAATTGAAGGGAATTTGCCATGATATTTAAATGTGTAAGCATGACTCCTTTTGGTAAACCCGTGGTTCCTCCTGTATATAGAAGGGCACCTAAATCTTCTTTTATATTCATATTCACTTTAGGCGGTTCTGGTGGATACTTTTCTAGCAATTTATTTAAAGTTAATTCGTTAGGATCGTCAGAAGAAACTTTTATTATATGTTCAACTCCAGCCTCTTTAGAAGCTCTTTTCGCGGTGTTAAAAAGTTTATCAAAAACTATGAAAACTTTAACAATACCAGAATCATCTACAATATGTTTTGTTTCTTTATTCTTTAGCAAGAAGTTAATAGGGATGAGTATTGCTCCGCATTGACTCGAAGCATATACCGTAAAAATATATTCAGGGCAATTAGGGGTCATTACTGCAATCCCATCACCCTTTTTAATTCCGAATTCTTTTACAAATGCATTACTAAGAACTTTTGAGTAATAATCAGTTTCATAATACGTATATTTTTCATTTCTTTCCGGAAAGAACATTAGAACATTATTTGGAAAATCCTTTGCAGACTTTTTTAATATACAATGAAATCCTGCCACATCAGGAAAATTTAAAGTCTTAGGTATTCCATCAGGTCGATTTTTTAGCCATGGTCTATTTGGTCTGACCCAGGGGCTTTCATTAATCATATCAGGTATATCCATAAAATCAAAACTACATTTATCATCATCAGAAATTTTAATTCACCCTCATCAAATATAATTGTATATTATTCACAAATATGTTAAGAAATTATATAAATATTTCCTACACATGAATGTAAAAAACTCGGGGGAAAAAAAATAATTGAAGAAATTATGGCATTAGTTAGTTTCCTTTTTGCCAAATTTTCGATTAATTCTTTTAATTCTTTATTTTTCCTTTATAAATATTTTTTTCATCCAATCGGGCAATATTAATGCTTCAAAAACTAAGATTACGGTAGGTATAAAAAAGATTAAAGATACTAAAGAAATTCTTGTAATTATAAATTACAACTTTATTTTTTCTTTAATCGTCCTTTCTTAAGCCTTTTATGTTGTCTTTTAAGAAATCTAAAAGCGGGAGGGCCCATCCCGTCCGGTAAATC
>JAHQWS010000032.1 GCA_029856295.1 Promethearchaeia archaeon | reverse complement strand
TTCTATCTAACATGGGCTTTGAAATTGCATGAGTAAACATCCAAATGCCGGATACGGATAATAAAATTAAAACGCCGATATTTAATTCAAGTATATTAAATGAACCTTGCGTTACTGCTAAAACCAATCCAAAAAACAAAATGATTGAAAAAATTACCTGTCTAATTGAGATTTTCTCGCGCAAAATAAGCCAATCGAAAATAAGTGAGAAAAAAATCGTAGTCTTTAAAACTAAATTCCCGTTAATTACCCCTGCTGATTTATAACCTTCATAAAAGAGGATAAAGCAAATCCCAAAACTAAAACCCGCAAAAATCAAAAGTGGAATATTTCTTTTATAACCATTAAGAAAAGCATCCATCTCGTCCATAGTAATTATATTATTATTAAAATCTGATTTTAACTTGTTTCTTTCAACCATCATTAATGGAAAGAAAATAATCGCTTGTATGATAACCGTCATAGCTGCAAATAGGTATGCATCAATTATTTCCGGCCTGGAATTTGCAATTATCGGGTTGAGGCCACCTATGACAGTTCCGAAAATTCCAAAAATGAGTCCTTTCTTTAAATTCTGCTTTTCCAAGATATTAAAGAAAAAGTAGAGAAAATTATAACCTTACTTATTTTTTGGAATTCTTAACCATTTCCCTCTAATCATGTCTTTTGTGACGACATCGCCTGTTTTTTGACGCCACTTTGCTAATCTTGTTTTCATATCCGTAAGTACGTTTGCATATTCAGTAGAACTAATTAAATTCTTAAGTTCAAAGGGATCTTCCTTTAAATCATAAAGTTCGTCCATATCACCGTCATTCCAGACATATTTATATCTATCTGTTACAACTAACCGACCCAAATGATTAATATAATGTCCATGGGTTTCGCACATCAGATCTTCACGCCATTCTAAGTCTTGTTGTCGGCATAAAGGTAATAAACTCTGTCCATCAATTGTTTCATTAAAGGAGGTTCCAGCAGCGTCAAGGAATGTAGGAGCCAGATCGATATTACTTACAAGTTTATCGCAAACTTGTCCAGCTGGAATTACGCCTGGATATCGAATTACCATAGGAATACGTACCATTACTTCAGGCATAAAAGCGTCCTTGTCAAAATGACCCCCATAACTGCCGACAGAGTCTCCATGATCCAACGACCAAATAATCAGCGTATCTTCCGTTAATCCTACCTCTTCTAAAGTGTCAAGAACCATTCCCCCAGCTGCATCAACTAATGTTTGTTGAGCATAATTTAAGGCTAAAACTTTTTGCCATACATCCTCCCACGGTAATGGATTTGGATATATTAGTTCGCCGTTCTTGCTTATTGGATAATCGTGATTTGATTTATAGATATTTGGCTTACTTTCTAAGTTATCATTAAAACTGGGAAGTTCAGGAATATTTTTATAATTATATAAATCTAAATATTCTTGAGTCGCAAAATATGGCTGGTGCGGACCCCAGAAATCAATTCGCATATGAAATGGAGTTTTATTTCCCTCTTCTGCTAGTTCTCTTAATTTATCACAAGCAAGACGTGCAAGGAAAAATGCTTCATGGGTTTCTTTTGGAGTAGTCATGATTCCTGTAGCATGTGAAGATAAAGTAACAAAACTCGGACTAAGTAGATGTCCTTTTTTTATTCCATGCACTTTCGCATAATGGCTTTCAGGTTCCATAAAACTGTGCTGTATTCTTACTTGAAAGTGTGGAAGATTGTGTTCTTTAATATACTTTTTATATTCCGGTGTGATATATGGATTCCCATAAGCAGGACAGCTAAAACCTTCACATTGAAAATCGAGGGCAGTACCCCTTCCAGCATGCCACTTTCCGTAATAGTAGTTCTTATAACCTACGTTTGCAAGAGTTGTTAAATATAGTTCTCTATCATACTTATGATTTGTTTCGTTCTTAATTTCACCATGATTATGGGGAAACAAACCAGTAAGCATGGTACGCCTTGCTGGACCACATAATGGGCAAGCTGTATAAGCTCGAGTAAATTTTATACCCTCACCAATAAGACTTTCGATATTAGGTCTGTGAATTTTAGGACCACCCACCATTTCGCCGTGACCGTAATTTGCTTGATGGTCATTTAAGATATAGATAATATTTGGTCTTTCTTTCAAGATAATTCCTTTTTTAATATTCCTAATTCATAATTTAATAATAAAAAAGGTGAAATATATAAAAAATATTTGAATCTTAAAATAAAGTTAATCCATTATTATTTGGATTGTAGATTATCATTAATTATTCATTTTGTACTATATTACTAATATTTTTTTAATATCTTTTTTTAAATATAACAACAGAATAGGAAAAGAATATTTTGCCCTCCCAATTTAGAAAAGTATAAGAATAAGATTTTGAAAGCTAAAAACCCTTTCAAATGAATTAATTATGTTCTTGTGCTTTGAATAAATTGAACGTCGTTCTTTTGTTCTTTTTCCCATTTTTTCCTTTCTGACCTTAGCCTGAAGACATCTATGTCCTTATAAATTATGCCCTCTTCTTTTGGTGAGATTGTCCTTTCAATTCTTTCTTTTTCTGGTGTATAGATAAGCGAATCTCCAAATTCTGCGACATTGGAAAAGAAACAATAAGCATAAATAGATCTGCGGGCGTCAAAATGAGTTGCTTTAAAATCAGCTGTGACTGGAGTGAATGCTGGATTTATTATAATATCTATAGGTGGTTCAAAATTTTTAAGCTCCACCCTTAGGTCCATGTCTAGAAAATCTCGGCAAATGGCAATTGCAATCCTTCCATATTCAGTGTTACAGACAACGGTCTTTCGAGGAATTGGTTCTACTTCTATTGCCTCTTTGAATCTTTTCTTTCCGAAGTGTATTATAGCAGGGATGTGTTTCTCCTGCTCCCAGAGAATTCCATCAGGACCAATAACTCTGCTCAAATTTCGCTTAGATTCTAGGTCGTGGTATGATCCTGGAACGATATACATATTGTATAATTTGGCAAGGTCAGATATTTCTCTTATAAATTCACTATGATTGAGGTCAATAGTCATTTCCGGAAAGATTAAGATGTTGACTCCATTTTCGGCGGCATTCTCAATCTTAGTTTTAACTTTTGTTCTAATCATATCGATTTTATCTTCTCGAAGTCCCAGCAGGCCTGAAACCTTCATTTCATAGAATTCATTTATGATATTGCCTGATTTTGATACACCTATTTGGGCAATGGCAACTCTACATTCTCTTTTCTGTACTCTTGGGTATTCTTTCAATAAGTCCCTATAAACAATTTCATACTTTCTTCTTAATGATTTTTCTAATCTTTTTCCTAAAACACTCCTTGACTCTACTTCAATCTGTTGAATTTCGCTCATTCGTGGAGCTTGGCTTGTTTCTAAGGGACATGCAGGTGCCATTATACCCAGGGTGCTTCTGGAGATACTAGGTTTTGTTATAGTACCTAATGCTGAAACCAGTATCTTCTCTTCTTTTTTCAGCCTATTTAATCTGTTTTGAATCTCCATTTCCTTCTCCTTATAACCAGCTTTGCTAAATAATTCTGCTGCTGATTTTAAATATCTAGATCCAATTCCTAAGAGTTTTCTCTTTTCATCAAGCGCCAATTCTTCGTCAGCTCTAATTAAATTCCACGTACCATCAAAATATGTTGAAGTAGCCAGAATCCAATCTGCTCCTTTCTCATACCCTCCTTTCTCATATAGCGAACCTGCTTTTCTGAGCATTGCCTTGACTTTTGGATATAATTGAGCTTTAAGTTCTATTTCAGTGGACTCATCAAATCTACATCCATATTCTAGAGCCTGGCAGAAGGCAGAATTACCTGAAGCTAATAACTTTAATTTAGTATCAGTGAAAAAATCGCCGGCTTTTGTAAATAAACGTGAAGCTTCTACGAACCTTTTGGGTTCTTCATAATTTTCTGCAAACTCCATAGTTTCCCAAGCTCTGCAAAGGTGGTATATGGCTTCAAGTTCTCTTCGTTCTCGCTCAATTTTAAATGCCTTGCAAACATCCCTTAATTGGGAAGCTGCAGAAGCAAATTTTTCGGCAGCTCCAAGATGTTTACCTTGTCTTCCTAGAATTCTTGCTTCTTCTAATTTGATCCTAGCGGAGCAGTAATTTACCCTTAATTTAGTTACTTTCTCGAGTTTCTCTAGCCTCTCTCTTTCCTTTTTCTCTTTAGTCCGTTTTAAAACATTCTCAAGAATCTTAGTAGTTTTATTAAATTTTTCTTTGGTCGCTTTATATTGCTCTATTGCATCAGCTTGACTTTCTTCCTTACTTAATTGTTCTGCTTTTTCCAACAACGCCCAGGCCGAGTAGTACGCGGTTTCGTAATTATATTTCGGTAAATTTTTTAAAATTTCGCTAGCATTTTCATAATTTACTTTAGCATCTAGATGATTTTCTCTTTTATGATGTGCCTTAGCTTTTTCTATTTGATTCCATGCGCCAGAGTAGTCTATTTTTTCTTTAACTAGATCTTTTAAGGGTTTATATTCAATATTTTTCAGTGCTTTTCTGTGGGCATTTTGAGCACTCAAATAGTTTTCTGCGGAAGCAATATGATTACCTAATCGGGTTTCTATGCGAGCAATAGACTCGTAAGCGGTAGCCGTTAGGAAATAATAACCTAATTCCATAATTTCTTTGATTAAATAGAGAAACAATTCCCGCGCTTGTATTAATGGTTTTTTTTCACTAGAAAGTATCCCCAACTCCTCATAAAGTTGTCCTAAATGTAAACGATGTATCATAATTGAAAGCCTAGATTCGACGGAATACTCAACACCCTTTTCCGCGGCATCTATGGCATTAGAGAGCATTTTAATTTTTTCCTCTTTGTTTTCAGTAATATCTGTGTAAGTTCTATAGGCTATATATAGTGAATTATAACCAGAAGATCGAGCCGTTCCTCCTTCATATTTTTCAGCGAATTTTTCAGCTTCTTTCGCATGTTGAAACATTTTCTCAATATATTTTTTCTGATCATCTTTATCGGTGGCGAGAGTTGCTAGATTCGAATACGCTACTGTTAAACCTAAATATAACAACGAAGAAAAGGGTATAAAGGTGAGATGTTTTAAGGATTTGTTATAATATTCTATTGACTTTTCAGAATAAATCTTCCTCTGAGCGCGGGTGAAAAAACTCCTACGAGCAATGACGCTATAATAATAAGCAGGTAAAAAATTCGCCCAATAAGATATGTGAGGCACCACACTATATATTTTTCCTAGCTCTTTGATTTGTTTTAAATCATTGACTATTCTTTTTTGAACATATTTATATTTTCCTTTTGCCATTGTATGATAATCCAACCAGAATAATGTTTGAAGGATAAGAGATTTATCGTTTATCTCTTTGGCATAACTCAGAGCTCTTTCAAAAGCATTTATACATTTTTCAATTACTTCACTTTCCTCTTTCTCATCTTCTCCGAACCTCAGTCCAAAGTGGCCATAATACACACCAAGATTAAAATAAATCCATCCTAAGACTCTATTATCTTCACTCCTCTCAATAAGATTTCCACTTTCCTCAATTAATAAAAACGTTTTTTTGAGCTCATCTTTTTCGTATTTATCCAATTTATAAGGCCCAATCCAGAAAGGAACCGCATGTTGTGTCCAAGCCATAGCTATTAATGATTCTGCCATTGCTTGATAATTTCTAACCTCTTTTGAAAGCTTCCAAGCTTTTTCACCGATTTTAATACATTTTTGACAAAGCTGCTCAATTTCTTTTTGGTCGCTACAATAATTAATTATGTACCATGAGATTAATGCTGCGCGACCTAATGTTCTCGCAAGACTCTCTCGATCATCATTTTTAGAAAACAAATCGCTTGATTTAATAAAAAGTTCGTAAGATTGGCTAAACAAAGTTTTGGTCTCTATAGCAGAACCTGAAATCAATCCCTTAACATAGAAAATTTCTGCTTTACATTCATATTCCTCAGGATTGTTTCCAATCTGCTTAAAAAGATTGGCAGCCTCTTTGTAGGCGTTAGCAGCATGCTGATTTTGTTCTAAATAACCTTTCGCTGTTTCCGCAGTTTCAGCAGCACGTTCATAAGCATTTCCACACTTCTTATAAATCTCCGCAGCTTTCTCCAATATTTTCTTATCTAAATAGGATTTTACAATTTGCTCATATAATTTGGCAACCTCTGCCCAATTATATATTTTTTCCTCACTCTTGGCCTTTTCCAGTAAAACTGCTTCTTTCTCACCTATATCGGTCCACCCTTAGCAATTAAGAATATATATTTATATTCGTTTTTGGATTGCTTATTTTAATTTCAATGATTAAACATTTAACATTTGTGTTAATTCATATTTATTTTTTTCTCAGTTCGAAATTGTTAAAAAAATTTGTTAAAATGAATTATAAAATGAAATAAATAAAAATTATTTGAATATAATCATAAACTTGGTCTAATGGTTATTCTAATTCAAAATTTCATCTAAACACTTTTTTAATAATAAAAAAATAGGATTAAAGTTTCTTAACACCTATTAAAAATTCAATAAATAGGAGTGTAAAGATTAAATCTATAGTTCCAGCGATAACTGTAATTATATCTCCTACGCCTAAAGAAAAATATATCAAAAGCCTTATTTTCAACCCATCCAAATCAAGTTTCTGATTCTATTTAGTTTTCAGAAAATTATTAAAGAATTTTTATTTAAAAAGGTCTAAACAATTATACTTATCAGAATAAAAAACTAATTTAAAACTTTAGGTTGAGATATATGGTTTATAGGAAAGATTTCGTGATAGTTTGTAAAGAATTATATGAAAAATATGGAAATTTAACTAGAGTAGTTGAGGAATTCAAATCAATTACTGGAGAAAGAGTCTCTGATAATACTATTAAACGATGGTTAAAAGTTTATCTTAAACAAGGCTTTTCATCCTGGTATAATAAATACAAATTAATGGGAAATTATTCATGGGAGGATGCTAGAAATTGGAAAGAATTGTATGAACAATATGGTTCTTATAAATCAGTAGAACTACTTATAAAGCAGAATTCAGATATTACAGGACCACATGAAATTACAATTAGAGACTATGTCTATAAATACATTACACAAGTCCTCGAACAGAATTATGATGAGTGGATCAAGAATTCTAACATAAATTTAGGAAATACGAGATATAATATAAACGATTTTCTCTATTGGAAGAATTTATATGAAACAGTTGGAAGTTTAAGAGAAGTAAGAAATCAATTACGGATAGAAACTAATGAAAATCCTCCAGATGCAATGACTATAAGGAATGGATTAAGAAATATATTGGGGAATAATTATGATAATTGGCTTAAAGAATATGCTAAAAAATCGATTGATGATGAAGAAATAGATAGATGTAAAGAATTATTTGAGGAAAAAGGCACATATGATGCTGTTAGAAGGAAAACAGGACATGACACTAAGGTTCTTAGGAAGCACTTTAAAAAAAATCTTGGAAATGCTTATGATAATTGGTATGATAAGCATTCAAAACATCATCTCCGAAAATATGATGAAAATGAAGTTTTAGAATGGGTATCACTTTTTGAAGAATTTGGGAGCTTTCCTTCTGTAAGTTCAGAAATAATGGATACTTATGGAAAAAAGCCTCTCCATCTGTAATAAGAAAAACAATAAAGAGACATTTTGAAGAGAATGGAGTAGACTATCAAGAATGGTTGAGAGAATTTTCTTTAAGTGAAAATCTTGTATTAATTGGTAAGTATATCCATCAAATTTTAGAATTTTTTTTTATGCTTAATTTTAGGGAAAGGAATCTTCTTGCTTTTTACGAAATAAATCCTAATTTGGATATAGCTGATTTAGTTAGGGTAGATAATTCTTTGATAGTTAATCAAAAATTAATAAATTTTTTGAATTTTAACCTTCCAGAAAATATCAATATCATTAATATTGATTATATTTTATCCCCAAATGTTAGAAGATTATATCCAAAACTTCGTAAAGGATATCATAATGAAAAAATGTTATTGATAATAGTTCCACTAGTTATAGAAATAAGTAGTTTAGAGATTCCTCTTGACATTGATTATAAAGAAAATGTTAAAATCATAAATGCAGAGTATTTTTTTAGATTAATGAACTTTAGCTCTGAATTATTAAGAGATGTTATTTATGCTATATCATTAGCCAAGAGAGCACCATATAGTCCATCTGCCTTTAATGAATTATCAAATATGGCAGAACGCGCTAAAAATGAATTAAAAAATAAGTTTGGAACTAGGTCAATTCAAAAGAAGGAATTTGAATCAGAATTGAAAAAAATGTTTTAGATTTTTTTATTTATTCTAAATTTTCTGATAAAAATTTAATTTTAGTCATAATTTATTAATATGTAATGAAAGATAATCAGAAGAAGTTTTCAAGATTACCTTTGAAAGGCATGAAAGATTTTTATCCTTCAGATATTAGAAAAATTAATTGGATTATAGAACAAATTAGAGATATTGTAGAACTATACAGTTATGAAGAATTTCTAGGACCATTATTAGAACCCATTGAAATCTATGCAGCAAAATCCTCTGAAGAGCTAGTTTATGAACAATCTTATTACATAGAGGATAAAAAAGGAAGAAAATTTATTTTAAGACCAGAGATCACACCAACTTTAGCGAGAATGATTGCTCGTAAAAGTCAAGAACTCAAAAAACCAATTAGATGGTATGCAATTCCAACTTGTTATCGCTATGAAGCCCCCCAGAAAGGCAGAAGGAGGGAGTTTCTTCAATTTAACGCAGATATCTTAGGAGAAGATAGTCTTTATGCCGAGTTAGAAATATTTAAAGTTTCCATTGAAATCTTAACGAGTTTTGGAGCAACAGCAAAACAATTTCAGGTATACTATAATAGTCGACGTTTTATTGATGCGATTTCTAAATATATTCTTAATATCCCTGAAAATAAACTGGCACTGGTCTATAAGGTGTTAGATAAATCAGATAAAATAGATGGTACTGAATTTGAAAAATATGTAATTGATTCATTTCAGGATGAGTACGTTGTTCAAGGCATTTTAAAACTAAAGGAGGCTAAAAGTTTAGAGGATTTATTAAAAAAATTCGATAATATTCCAAAAGAGTTCTATGATTCTGAAGGTTATACTGAAATAACTGAGCTGGGAAAACTCATAAAAGAAGCAGAAATCTCTGATTATTGCTGTTTTACACCAAACATCGTTAGGGGTCTCGATTACTATACTGGAGTGGTATATGAGGTTTTTGATACAGGAAAAGAAAATGTAAGAGCTATTTTCGGAGGAGGGAGATACGATGATCTTTTATCACTATTTTCTGATGAAAGGGTCTCAGGAATAGGATTTGGAATGGGAGTGTTAATGCTATCCTTATTTCTAAAAACATATAAATTAATCCCTGATTTTGTAGGTGAAAACGATTATAGTGATACAATTTATGTTGCTTCTATTAATGAGAAAGTTGCGAATTATGCAATTAGAATAGCAGATCTTATTCGAGAAGAGGAGATTCCCTGTATCATCGATTATAGATTTAAAAGCTTAAAAAGCCAACTAAGTAAAGCAAGCGAAATGGGAGTTTTGATTTCTATAATTATTGGTCCAAACGAGATGGAACAAAATCAAGTTAGTATAAGAAATATGACCACAAATGAACAAAAAACTACTGATATAGGAAAATTAATTGACGAAATATATAAGATTTTTGATGAATTAGAAGATGCAGATGATTTTAATGATTGAAAATTATTATTCTTGGTATGGAATCAAAATGGAGCATATTATCGACTTGCTATAAGACTCAATAATCTTGAACAAAAGGT
>JAHQWS010000031.1 GCA_029856295.1 Promethearchaeia archaeon | reverse complement strand
CTATAATGGGAGTAATAGCAATATATGGAATCCTTTTTCCAAGAAATAGATTAAGATATTTATTTTATCTTGGTACTGTCAGTGCCAGAACTTTTGTACTAATTACCTTTATAACAGAGCTAATTTATGGGTTTGTTTCTCTGTTTGTTTTAACAGGAACAGCCCATTTTGCTCATATAGGAGGATTTATTTCTGGGGTTTTTTTTGCTTACCTCTTTAAATTATTTAGCAAAAAATACTGATGAATAACACTTAATTTACTCTTATCAATTTTTTTTTCTAATGAATGCAAATTATAAACTTATTTTTTTTAAATCCTTTCTTAATCAGATTCATTTTCTCAAATTTTTTCAATCATAAATAATTTATAAATACTTAAATTACTAAATTAATCATTAATTGAAAAAAATTCGAGATTTAATATGCCTACAAACATAACTGTAATTGGAATGGGATATGTAGGAATCCCGATGTCCGCTCTACTAGCCGATGTGGATGATTTCTATGTTACTGGAATCCAAAGGAGGTCTCATAGAAGTGGTTGGAAAATTGATTGGCTTAATAGCGGTAAAAATCCTTTTGAGGGAGAGGAACCCGGATTAGATGAATTAATTGCTCGTGTAGTTAAGAATAATAAATTTCATGTTACTGACAAATATGAAGCGTGCGATAACGCAGATTATATTTTAATTGATGTACAAACTCCTGTCGATGATCATAAGATCCCTAGATATGAGTCGTTAAAGGATGTTTCTAGGTTAGTAGCCCCCCATTTGAGAAAGGGAGTGACTGTTATTATAGAATCCACAGTTGCTCCGGGAACGACAGATAATATTGTCCAACCAATTCTAGAAAAAGGCAGTAATTTGACCAGAGGAACTGATTTCAATTTAGTTTTTTCATTCGAACGTGTGATGCCCGGTAAATTATTAGAATATATCACTGATTTTCCGAGAGTTATTGGAGGAGGATGTGAAGAAGCAAATGAAAAAGCAAAATTTTTATATGGGAAAGTTGTAAAAGAAGAACTCCAAGTTACTGACACACTTACAGCAGAACTTACAAAATGTATTGAAAATACTTATAGAGATGTAAATATCGCATTTGCCAATGAGATGGCCTTAGTTGCCGAAGATTTTAATCGTAATATTTTTGAAATCGTCAAATTAATCAACTATAGGCATGATAGGATGATGCATTTACCCGGTTCTGGCGTAGGAGGTCACTGTTTAACCAAAGATCCTTGGCTATTGATGTATGGATTAGAAATCTATACAGAAAGGAGATATAATCCAAAAATCTTGCCGGAATCAAGAAGATTAAATGATTGGATGCCGGAACATATGGTTGAATTAATGGAGGATGCTTTAAAAGAAGCAAAAAAGCATGATAATATTAAAATTGCATTAATGGGAGTTGCTTATAAAGCCGACTGCGACGATGTGAGAAATACCCCCACTGAAAATGTCGTTCAGATTTTAACTTCACGGTACCATTCTCATAATATTGAATATATCGCTCATGATCCTTGGGTTAAAGAGAAGGACTACAACTTAACAGAATTAACTGATAGTTTAGATAAAGCTGTTACTAATGCTGACGTATTAATATTTGCTACTAATCATACCAACTATTATAACATAAATTTAGATGAATTAAAAGCAAAAATGAAACCCAATCCAATCATTATTGATGGTCGAAACATTTTTGATAAAAAAACTTTGCAGGAAAAAGGATATATTTATCGAAAAATTGGAGAAGGGTCAAATAAACCGTTAAATACATATCTTTAGTATTATATCTTAAAAAATTAAAAAAGTTTATCTCAGGTTCTTGCGGAGCCTTAAAATTAAATCCTAATATTTTCGATTTAATTTTTTGAGATTTTTAAATTTTTGCATTTTCTTGTGTGTGTTCTTTCGATTTATCTAATTTTTGTGCTCTTTGGTACCATAGTTTAATTAAGGATCAACTCGTATAATAGCAATCATCATCAAATCCTATATCAATAAAATCCTCTTCTTTAGTCATTTATTCACCTCATTGCTTCTTAAACTGTATTTTTTGATTGTTTTTTGTTATTAATATATTCTTTTGCTTTTTGTACACAATAAATTATTCCATCAATGATTCCTCAACCAGTACAGAAGGGTTCTTTTTTCTCGGACTCATCTACTCTATTTTTCCATTCCGACATTTTATTTATTCATAAAATTCTTTTTTATTATTATTATTCAAATAATTAAAAGATAAATAAATTCATGTTATATCTAATAAAAAAAGTGAAGACAAAAAATACATAATTTTATCCAGAACTAAAAATAGGAGGATTAAAAAACTATAATACAAAAATAAACATATAATAGTATTAACCCTCTTGATCGTTATATAATAAATAATTAATGGAATCATAGTGCTAAAAGGTTCAGAAAAGTGGGAGGTATAAAAGAGCTAAAAGAAGAATTAGCTGAAATGAATTCAAAACTCTCGGAATTAACTACTGAATTACACGAAACTAAAGAAACAATTAAAGAATCCCTTAAGTTAACCACTAATACATTAAATGAAATGACTATAAGTTTTACTAAGACTTTAAAGGAAGTCATGGAAAAAATGTCAGATATGAATATTCAGATGAACGTCAAGGATTCAATTCTTAAAAGCTTAGGAATTGATGCTTTTGTGCCTGATTTTTTTAAAAAGAAGAAGGATTAAATGTCTTATTTTTCTAACAATTTTATCATTAAAGCCTTTTGTAAATGTAATCGGTTTTCAGCCTGTTGAAATACAATTGAGTTTTTAGAATCTAAAACTTCATCAGTTATTTCTATTCCGCGATGCGCAGGTAAGCAGTGCATTATATAAGGTTCTCCTTTAGCACAATTTAATAGCTCTTGATTCACTTGATATTTTTTGAAAATCTTTAATCTTTGTTCCGTTTCGGCTTCTTGTCCCATAGAAACAAACGTATCTGTATAAATTATATTTGCATTGGCTACAGCTTCTTTTGGATCTTCAAAAAGGTCGAGATATTGGCTTTTTTTTTCCTTTCTGACCCAGTCTAATACATCTGGATGTGGTTGAAATTGTTTAGGTGTAGCGACTAAGATAGGTATATTTAATTTAACACAACCAATAATTAACGAGTTACATACATTATTGCCATCTCCCACCCAAGAAATCTTTAGGTCATCAAAACTCCGAAAGACCTCGCGTATAGTCATTAAATCAGCTAAAATTTGGCAAGGATGGTACATATCAGATAAACCATTTATAACAGGAACGCGTGATGCTTCTTCTATCATTTTTAATGTCTTTTGTTCATAAACTCTCGCCATAATCAAATCCGTATAGCTTGCCATACACCTTATCTCATCTTTTAATGAGCCTAAATGAATATTTGTTGATCTCCAGTCAATATAAATAGCGTTTCCACCTAATTGATACATTCCATTCTCAAAGGATATTCTTGTACGAGTCGAGGTTTTTTGAAATAATAAAATTATACTTTTTCCTTTCAAAGCTGAAGTGTAGTTATCTGGATTATGTTTAATAGCACCTGCTAAGTTTATTAGAGATTGGATCTCTTTTTCACTCAAATTCTTAATCGTCAAGAGGTTCTTCATAAATAAGATTTAAATCTCTTTTTATCAATAGGAATATAAATTATATAAGAAATATCTATTTTTACATTCTTATTCATAATCTTTTAACTCTTTTTGCCATCTCTGGGCAACAAAATATAATATTATAAGTGATATGATATATACAATAGCAAACAACAACCATATAATAGCTACAAGATTATCTTTTTCTACAAAATAAGCATAAATTACCCTATAAATAAAAAAAATACTCACAAGAGATAATAGTCGGATTTTATTCTGTAATTTATTCATCTTATCTTCTATGTTTTTTTAAGTAATTAATAATAATATATTTTTAAAAATAAACGTATATTAGAATATAAGATATAAAAAGATTATAAAATTAAAAGATGTCTGAAAAAAATCCTCCTTATTGTTATATTTGCAAATCAAATTACGAAAATAATGTAGACCAACTACATTATTGTATCTGCGATATTGCAGTGTGTCCAAAATGCATAAATTCAGTAAAAAAAAGTGAAAAGTCCTGGATTTGTCCTAATTGCAAAAATGAGAATGATGTAGAAAAAAGTCAATTATTTAGGATAAAATCATGATTTAAAAATCCATGCTTTTTATTTAGAAGAAAAGTATGAAGTTAATTTTTAGCCAATGATGAAATATTCTGAAATGAATTAAGGTTGATAATGATAAAATCAAGGAAGTCTGAGGCGCAAAAGCTAATTTGAGTTATTCGAAGTGTCTAGGAATATGATTGTGATTTTTTATTAATATTTAAGATTAATATTATTTTTTACATACTATAACTTAAATAAAAAATGTGAATTTATTTTGACAACAATCTCAAAAGTACTGGAAATAAATAACTGTCCAAAAGACCAACTTATAGGGGCAATTTATAAGTCTAAGTTTTGGGAAGAGTTAAGTCCAGTTTCTAAAATTGAAGTGAATTTTATCGCTCCTAACGTATTTCACAGTGTTATAGTTGATAAAATAAAAGTTATAAATATCCCAATTGAAATGGAAGGAGATTTGGTATTAACTGATAAAGGAGAAGAAGAAGGAAAAGGAAGGTTAATAGAATTTAATGTAAGAAATAATAAAAATGTTAAAAATTTAGATGGAAATATGCGAGTAAAAGCGCTTTCTCCTAATATATCTAAGCTTGGAGTATTCGTACATGACTTTATTTTAGAAGATGATTTTCTTAAATTGTTTGGAGGTGCGGCAGAACTCACATTGCGAACAAAAATAACTAATATGTTAAGAAATTTGGAGAGATTTTGTAAGACAAATGATCTTAGTGAACTCTTATAGGGATATTATTAACCTATAAATTTAATAATAAATTAGATACTTATAGAAATTGTAAGATGTATAAAAAATTGTAGAACTTTAAGAATATTGAGGTTAGAGAATGAACATTTGGATATTAGATAGTGACTCTGGTGTGACTTTGCTCTACAAGTCGTACATGGATCTTCCAATTAATGAGGACCTCGTTTCTGGGTTGTTGACTGCTTTAAATCAATTTACAATTATGGAATTTAAGCAAGGCTTGGAGAGTATTGATATGGGGGGTTTACGGTGGGTTTACATCATGCATAAGGAATCTAACCTCTTATTCATAGCGGCGGGGCCAAAGGATGTTAACGCTGAAATGCTAAGAGCACGCTTAAATGTTATAAAACAATCCTTTACTCAAGAATATTTTGCTGAAGCCGGGCAACCAAGAGAAAAATGGGACGGAAATGTTGGAAAATATGACCCTTTTAAGGATATAATTGATCAATTTTATACTGATTGGTTAGCTGCGGAAAGTGTAAGCAACATTGCTGAATTCGTGGATATTTTGGGAATTTTTCAACAGTTGTTTTTTGATATATTAGGGACTTTGCATAAAATACCAGAACAATCCAGAGAGATACTATATAATAAAATTGAAGTAATGTTTGAAAATTATAAAAACAATGAATATGTCAAACAAAATCCTGAATTATGTAAAATTAGTTTTTCAAGAGATATTGGAATTAATATTATAACAATAAATCCAAATAATTGCGACATGATTGTTGTTGAAAAGCAAATAGTAAACCTTCTAAGAAGGCTAATAACCTCTATAAAAGAGGAAATAGGGCACAGTGAGAGTCTTAGGTTATTTAATGAGGAAAACATTTTGAATTATATTTTAAATAACATCGATATGTTGCATAAGTTAAATTTAGATAAATTTTTACTCCAACTTTTTTTATTAGAATAAATTTTTAAAATTTAAATTAATACTTTTGACTGCTGGCTTTATTTAAACGTAATAGATCATCACAATTCACTAAATCTCTTATAATTTTGACCGATTCCTAGTATATTAAAAATGCAATCCTCATGATTAGATTTATTAGAAGCTGTTTATTAAATTACATATTCTAATCGAAATAAATAATTACTAAAACAAATGGATTCTATTTTCTTCTTCACAATACTAATCAATTTTGTTTTAATAATTATAAGTTATTCGACTAAGGACTTAGATTTTGTAGCAATTTCTTTATTGGGGTGTTTTTGTGCCAAAAATTTGTACTAAAAATATTTTACCTTTTTGAGTTAATTTATAATATTTATAATTACCTCTTTGTTCTACTAATTTTATGATCTGTAAAGGTAATAAATGATTAGATATATGGGAAGTAATTTTGCCATATCAAAATAAGATAAAATTTTATTACTAATAGGACAAATGACTTTATTGCGATTATTATTATCATTGTTATTACTCATAAACTTATACCAAAAAAATCATTTTTCCTCACAATATTTGTGTAAAACTTTCTTTAAAAATACCTTACTATATTGAACGCTTCATACCACTATGAATTAAATATTAGGAAAATAAGATTAATTCAAACATTATCGTAATTTAATTAGATCAGTCGAAATTAATATTTTTTATATGGAAATGAGTGAAAATATAATATTTGATGGTGAACCGGTAATTAAAGATGCTCTAATGGACATTATTGAAAAGCTTAAGCATATGAAGATCACTTCTAGACCAGAAGGGCTTGAAGTAGAAAAATTAGACGGAGAGATTAATGATATCCGAGCTGTAGATATTCAGTATTACATCTATATGAATATGTTATATGATGATATCCATCGTCAAATTTTAGCATGGTGTTCTCAGATGATAAAAAATGGTACGGATATAATATTTTCAAAGAAGGCGAAGTTATCTAACAATGGTATAGTTCGGTAACGCCTTTCATTTATATCAATATTAAAACATTATTCTAACTCTTTTTTAACCTTATAAGTAATTTTATTATAAAACACTAATTAATATTATTTGAGATGGATTTACCTTTATTTATAATTATCTTTATTATATTTATTTTAACAATTATAAGCTACTCGATTAAAGATTTAGACTTTGTAGCTATTTCACTTTTATGTTGCTTTGTTGCAGGATTTATTACTGGGATATGGAAAGGAATACCTTTTGAAACATTTATTTCATATATAAGTTTTTCAGCCATAATTATTATATTAAGTATGAGTATCATTACCAAAATAGCGCAAGACTCTAATATATTAGAATATGTTGCTGTTAAACTTTTTAAAATATCAAAAGGGGATCAACGAATTTTTTTCTGGCTACTTTGCATAATAACAACCCTCCTAGCGGCAATTATTAGTGATATTGTAGTAGTTTTGATTTTGGCACCAATAGTTATACGACTTTGCCATTTTCTAAAGATTAGATCAGGTACTTATTTGATGGGTATGACTGTATGTATTAATATTGGATCAATCATTACTCCTTTTTCTAGTGGAGAGAACATCATAATTTCAACTGCTTTTGATTTAGATACATTATACTTTATTCAATATTATTGGATTTTTTCCTTTGCCTTATTATTTTTAACTATATTTTTAATGGATAGATTTATTTTGAGCAAAGAACCAAAAATCGAAGAGCAACAAAAGCGCTTTGTTATAGATTTGATTGACACAGATGTTCTGGTCAAAAACAAAAAAATGTTTTATATTAATTCTGTAGCTATAATAATTACAATTATTCTATTTGTTGTTTTACCGTTACTCTATTTAACCGCAGCCATTTCTGCATTAATACTTGTACTTATAAATAGAAAATTTACGAAAAAGGGGATGGGTGGAATGCTAAAAGATATCGAATGGGAGATAATCTTCTTTTTTATTGCGTTATACATTATTATAGGGTGTTTAATTGAGGCAGGTTTTCAAGAAATCATCGCAATGTTTCCCTTTGAAAGGTTTAACGTATTTTTATTGTGTTTACTCATTCTTCTCATTGTTAGCATATTGTCGGGAGTTGTTGCCAATACACCTACGGCTTTAATTTTTATTCCAATTATAAAAACATTAATCCTTTTAGGTTTTCCTCCAATTCCGCTAATTTTTGCACTAATTATTGGCGTGAATCTAGGGGGTAATTTTATACCGCAAGGCGCCGCCTGTGATATGATGACATTAAAAATAGCTCAAGATAAAGGAGTCGAAAATTTTAGTTATAAACGTTTGCTTCGAACGGGAGCGAGTTTTGCGATTATTCATTTGAGTGTATCAATAGGATTTTTATATATCCTCGTTTTAATATTTGGATAAAATAAATTTTTAATAAAAGCGAGAAGTATAAATAACCAAAAAATATAGTTTTATTTATTGAAACTTTTTCCATTTTTCTTCTAATTTTGGATCTAGTAGAGTATCCATTAAATAATTCGCAAATTCTTCACCTGTTGCACCGTTTGATCTTCCTGTAATTTTTAATCGTTTTTCATATGTAGAACATACATCAAGCGCCATTTCAAGCTTTTTCGAGTTCTCAGCAAATCCAATATGATTAAGTAACAATGCTGATGCTTTAATTATACTTGAAGGATCAGCATATTTTGCTCGACCCTCCTCTACCATGCGCGGTGCTGATCCATGCACTGCTTCAAACATGGCATATATTTTACCTATATTTGCACTACCTGCAGTTCCAACTCCACCTTGCATTTGGGCCGCCTCATCAGTGAGAATATCTCCATATAGATTAGGTGCTACAAGTACTTTAAATTGACCCTGTCGAGCAGGATCTATTAATTTTGCCGTCATGATATCTATATACCAATCATCCCATTCCACTCCAGGATAATCTTTTGCAACTTCTTCTGCTATAGAAAGAAATTTTCCATCTGTTGCCTTGATAATATTAGCTTTTGTTACGACTGTAACTTTATTTATATTATTCTTTTTAGCATAATCAAACGCTAATCTAATTATACGATCCGCTCCTTGGGTAGTTATTACTTTAAAATCGATTGCCAGATCATCCGTAATGTTTATTCCTTTTGATCCTAACAGGTATGCCCCTTCAGTATTTTCTCTAAAGAACATCCAATCAATATTTTTTTCAGGCACCTTAACAGGGCGAACATTGGCGAAAAGATCAAGTTCACGACGCATCATAACATTTGCACTTTCAATATTAGGCCATTTGTCACCTTTCCTTGGTGTTGTTGTTGGTCCTTTTAATAAAACATGACACTTTTTAAGTTCTTCAAGAACATCATCAGGAATGGCTTTCATAACTTTCGCTCTGTTTTCTATTGTTAATCCTTTAATTACTCTAAATTCAACTTTTCCAGTTTGTAACTCACTTTTTAATAAAAATTCGAGTATAGTTTTCGCATGTTTGGAGATCTCAGGACCTATTCCATCTCCTCCGATAATCCCTATAATAATTGGTTTAAGCGTAGAATAGTCCTTCCAATCTTCTGCTTTTTTCATATATTCGACTCTTTCTAATTGTTCCTTTACAAGAGTCTCAAAATGCTGCTTAGCTTTCTCTAGTATGGCGTTCATTTTATTATCACATCTAAAATTAGTTCTTTTACTTTAAGGATAAAATCCTCTTAATCTGATTGCTTCTGCGACACCTGATACAGCAAAAATATATGCTGCCATTCGAAGCGATATTTTTCTCTCCTGGGAAAGTTGATATACTTTTTCAAATGCACTTAAAAGAACTCTTTTAAGTTCTTGGTTAATTCTTTCTAGATCCCAGAAATAAGCATTTATATCTTGAATATATTCAAAATACGAAACTAACACCCCACCGCTATTCGCTAGTATATCTGGTATAATAATTATTCCCCTTTCGTTTAAAATACCATCAGCTTTAGGAGTAGTTGGACCATTTGCACCTTCTAATATAAATTTACAGTCAATTAAATTGGCGTTGGCTTTAGTAATTTGGTTTTCTATTGC
>JAHQWS010000030.1 GCA_029856295.1 Promethearchaeia archaeon | reverse complement strand
GGTGATGGCGCAGCCGATTTCGAGCCGTTAGCTTCTCTATATAAATGTGAAGTGAGAAGAATTGCTCAAATTCTCGGCATACCAGAGAAAATAATCAAAAAACCACCAAGTGCAGGACTTTGGCAAGGACAAACTGATGAGGGTGAAATTGGTATGACATATGATTTGTTAGACGAAATTTTATACAGATTTGATCATTATTTAGATTTAAATAATCTAAATGCTGAGGATGTTGAAAAAGTATTAAAGATGATGAAATTGGCGGAACACAAAAATAAAATTCCACCTTTTTTTGAAATAGACAAAAATTAAAATGATAATTTAAGATTTATTGAAGATCAGAAGCTTTCTGATGATCCCCCCTGAAAAATTGATGAAATTTTATAAAGGGAGTATATTCAACTAAAATGTTAAAAATAAAAATTATAATTATATTTAACAAATTAATACTCATAAAGAAATCGCCCTTCATTTTCCCCTTTTTATACAAAAAATGGATCAATTAGCTATTGATATTAAAGATCTTTCAAAAACATATGTATGCTACGCAGTTTCAGTAGTTGCTTTAAAAGAGATAAATATACAAGTAAAAAGAGGGGAGAGAGTTAATTTTTTTAGAATAAATTATAAATTAGATTTTAAGAGCTTGAACAATAAAGATAAAGTTAGAGATATAAAACCTTTACAAACTTGCAATTATTCTTCTTATTTTAGTTATTCGAGAACTAATTTCATCTAATTGGTTTTTAAGACCCTCACTTCGATTATTAAATTCGAATTCATCTACTATTCCACCACCATAACTGTTACTCAAATCTTTATAGCTTTTTTCTAATGAATATCTCCTTCCTTCAAGGGCAATTAATTCTTGGTATAATGTATCTTTATCTTTAGGTAAAGCATCAATACTTTTTTCGGGTTCAATTACATACGTCTCAGGAGGGGGGGGTACTGGCTCAACTGTTTTAGGAATTGGTTCTACTGCTTTAGGAAAAAGTTCTATTGTTTGGGGGATTAAGTCTGCCTCTTTCTTTTTCGCTTCTTTTTTCATTTTATCTTTAACGGGTTCCGGTTCTGTCCCTTTCTCCGGTTCTAATGTTTGTTCGGAAGATCTGCTAGCCACTGACGAGAGGACATTAAAAAGATCAGTTCCGCTAGACTTAATAGTTTCAGTATCA
The DNA here is from genome assembly GCA_029856295.1 of Promethearchaeia archaeon. Lineage (GTDB taxonomy): Archaea > Asgardarchaeota > Lokiarchaeia > Sigyniarchaeales > SOKP01 > LW40-45. The sequence goes on along the minus strand of JAHQWS010000030.1, from coordinate 8,767 downwards.
ATTTCTTCGATACTAAAGGGTGAGATTTTTGGTTTCGAACTAGTTATTGTAGTTAAAAATGGTTTTTCTTCAGTTTCCGTAGGAATTGGAATTGAAACTTGCTCTTCGGAAGTTTCTGACATTGTTGGCTCTGATGGAATTGGCATAAGGTCCGTATCTACATCTGTTGTTTTCATAGACTTAGGCCTTTCAGTTGGTAATGGCGTTAATTGTGTATCGTCTTCAGATATATTCATAATTTCCGGTTTTTCAACAGATATAGGTGATAAATCCACTTCTTCTTCATCCATTTCTTTTTCTTTTGCAGGGATTTGTGTGAGCTTAAACGGAATTTCGGACTTAGTTTCCATACTCGGTATTTCTGAAATCATAGGAGTTAATTTTGGTTTCTCTAAAGATCCTGTGGATTTAATTTGCTCCATTAAAGACTCCTCAGTTATCTCAGGTATCTCCATTTCTTCTTCAAATTCTGTATCCTCAATTTCATCTTCTATAGGTGGTTCAGGAAGCTCTATACTATCTTCAGTACTTTGTTCAATATGAACCTTTATGTGGGGAGCTTTTTCAGGTCTTTTTATTGAGGGAATTTTGATCTCTGGTGGAGCAAGTTTTATTTCTTTCTTAGGAATAATTTTTTGGATGGGCTTCTTTTGAGAAAGTCCTTGAAGTCTTTCCTCTTTACCGTCTAATTCTTTTTTTAGTGTTTCAATTGTATTTTTTAAACTGCCAATTTCATCTTTAAATTGCTCAGTAACTTGAAAAACTATATCTGAAACATCTATTTGCGGAACTTCAACCTCGGTGCGTGCATTCGATTCTAATATTTCCCCACTCTCGTCAACTACTTGAACTTTCGTTAATTCTTTCTTAACTCCAGAAAATCTTAAAAATTTATCAATATTCTCTGTTAATCCCTCTACTTCTTTAAACCATAAATCTAATGTGTCCCAATTTTTAAGTTTGAAAAGAATATCTTCAATAAGATTTATTTGTAGAGGAAATGCATTTATTATCTTTAAATTCTCGAATAGATCAATTAATTGATCTCTTGCTTCAATTTCCTCATCGGGAGTAGGTTCTTGATCTGTTAAATGAAGGAAAATATTCTTTATTTCTTTTAGTAATTCGTTTTCACTCATAAAGAATCATTTGAAAATTTAATTGATCTCCTCAGAATAAAAATTTCTTTAAGTAATAAGTAACTATTCAATAATTTATTTTTTTGTAATATATAGATTTATTAATTTATTAATTCAATCTTTCTAATTCAAAACTAATTTAAAGGAATGAAGTAGAAACTAAGATGTCTTAAATTTAAATACTTGATATTAGATATATTACTTAATCAGAACTTTTTTTTATTGAAATATTTCAAAGAAAGTGAAAATATTATGTTGATGGCAACAATAGTGGAAGTTCGAACTGAATATCCCCTTTTACGCTTAATAATATGGATAGCATTTCTTATAGTGTATATTTATATGGCTCAATATATCTATAAAGATGCGGTTAAAAGAAAATTAAATGCCGAACTATGGCTATTAATTGTATTATTGGTCCCTATCGCTAGTTGGATTGTTTATTTCTTAGTGAGAAACGAAAAATCTCGGAATCAAGAATAAGTGATTCTGAAATCTTGTTTTATTAATCTTTTTAAATACATAACCTAAAAATAATTAATGATTATTGAATTTTTTTTAAAGAGATAATTCAATTTTTAGATAATCAATTTCATTAATTATACCCGGCGACCTCTGTGTCCGCCCTTGCGTCTACAGTGATCATGAGATTTTGGTGTTACTTCTTCAATTCTACCGATTTGTAGGCCTGATCTAGCTAAAGCTCGGATACATGCTTGAGCACCAGGACCGGGTGTTTGTGCTTTATTACCCCCCGGAGCTCTTACTTTAATATGAATACCTGTTATACCTTTATCCTTGAGGTCGTTTGCCACTCTGAATCCACATTGCATTGCAGCATATGGGCTACTTTCATCACGATCAGCCTTGGTTACCATACCACCTGTGCATTTTGCGAATGTTTCAGCCCCTGACAAATCCGTAGCTGTCACAATTGAATTGTTATAGCTAGAAAGTATATGCACAATACACCATTTAATTTTTTCTCTACTCATTTTTTTTACCTTTTTTTTACGTTGATGTTACAAAAGGACTACTTGGAGCAAAAGTAATCAAATCTTCTTCCTCCTTTTTTACAAGATAAGAAGGAGAGTTAATTCTTTTATTCCCTACTTGAATATGATTATGTACTATTTTTTGTCTCGCTCCATATACGGTTTTCGCGAGGCCCTTTTCATAGACTAAAGTTTGTAACCTCCTCTTTAGAACATCTTCTACAGTTAAATGAAGTACATCATCAAATTCCGCTTCGGGCCCTAGAACTCCTAATCTTTGTAACTTTTTAATTAATGTATTCTGTACTTCAATAGCTTGTTCTCTTGATAATGATCTTGATTGTCTCGCTAGACTTCTCCATTTACCAAGCATAGTACGTGATTTCCAGAACTCCCTTTTATTTCTTAAACCATACTTACCTAAAAACTCAAGCTCTTCCATCATTCTCTCTTTTTGATAAGGATGAGCAGGCTTTTTAAACTTCTTTTTTAATCGTCGTGGATCTCCCATTTTTAATAATCTCTTTTTTGTTTAAATCTCCTTCGCATAACTCCCACTACTAATCCATGTCTTCCAGTGCTTTTAGTTTTCTGACCTCTAACTTTTAAGTGTAGATGATGTCTAACTCCTTTATAACTTCTAGTTCGTTTCATTCTATCAATATCTCGTTTTACTGTTATCTCAAGTTGGTTTCCAAGGAGATGTCGATCATCTCCAGTTCTTAAATCTTTTTTTCGATTTACCATCCAATTTGGAATACCATTTCCAACAGGATCTAAAATAATTTCTTCTATTTTATTAAGATCTTTTTCTGGAACAGCACCAATGCGCAATTCTGGGCTAACATTCGCTACTGTTATGATTGCCTGAGCAAAGCGCCTTCCAATTCCTACAATTTGTGTCAAACCGTGTTCAACTTTTGCATTTCCATCAACTCGAGAACGTAATTGGCTGAAGTAAACCTGCTCTCTGAAGTTTTTCGGGCGGATCGGTGAACTCATTTTTTATGAATATAATTTTTTTGATTAAATTAGTGAATTTAATGTGTATTAAAATATTAATTTTTTGATTTTAATTCAGATCTCATTTAAAATTATCATAAAGATATAGTTTTAAATTTAAAGGGATTGGCAGAAAGCTTAATAAATTGGAACTCTTAAATTTTTTTCCTTTTTCTCATTAATGTGTTTTTTGCATCCATTTTTTTTAATCCCTGCAATCTTTTGAAGCATAGGTAAACCAGGTTTAACTTCTTCTATTGGTTTTGATTCAATTAAGTCTTTAGCAATGAGCGATTCATATAATTTTTTACCAGTTTCAGTTCTTATAATCACAGTATTCCATCCTGAAGGGGAGCCGATCGATCCAACCGAGATATCAGCAGATTCGGAAGTTAAATCGAAACAAACTTCACAGTCTTCTCTAGCCAAATGGCTTATTTCTTTTATTGGAACTGAAGATTCTTCACCATTATTTGTATAAACAAAAAATTTCCCTTTATTAATATCCATTTTCTTTATATCATTTATCGCTATTTTTAACACTTCGCAAATTTTTAAGAGAGATTGATAAGAAAAGGATTCCATGCAAAATATCCCTATTTTATATTTCACATTATTTAATGATGGAATACCAATATTATAAATTTCTGATTTAAGTAATGATTGCATTATACAGGGAACTCCTACAACTGCGACACTATGGTTAGAACCATTAAATTCATTGAGAATCCGCAATGTAGGATTATTAACATATTTTGTTCCTGCTGTTTGAATTATGTCTTTTTTATTTTGAAGTAATAAGGGTTCGGGACGCCAAATTGTATTACTCATTTTAGCTCCTAAAGCAAAATCTATTTTTTGATTATCAAAAAGATAATACAAACAAGTACTAGCGATACCTCCATCCTGACAGACTTCAGAGATCTCCTTAACTTTTGTGCGGGCTGAATAGACTTCTATAAAATTCCCTATGTTGGTATATTCTTTAATTTTAGAAGCATTATCTTGATACATGTTCATAAGTTTGACCGGTAAATAACTTCTGGGACATACATAATAACATATACCACATCGAATACATTTATCTTTATCTATTTGTCCAAATCCATTATAGATATTCAGACAATTTACAGGGCAGACTCCTGCACAAGTTCCGCAACCAGAACAGATATTTGAATCAAAAATAATTTCAACTGGTTCATAAATGGATTTAACTAGAGATATATCTTCTCTATAGACCTCTATTTTAAAATCACGGAACACTAATTTGGAAGGTGTCTCTTCTCCTTGAGCTTCAATTTCATCATATACTTCTTCTATCTTTATCAGATTTTCAGATCTAAGAAGCTCTAATAAGCTATAGACCTTCTTTATATCAAGAGAGTTTTTCTGAGAAAATTCTTTAAGAATCTCAATATTAGCTATCGGTTGTGTTTTTAAAAATTCAAAAAGAGAATATTTCAGTAATTCTTCATCAAACATTTTGAATAATATTGAGTAATACTGGTCTTCAGAATATCTACCAGCATTAATAATTTCATCTTTCGCATCTATTAATGCTCTTACTCTATATGAATTTAGAGTATCTGCTACATTTTTCAAATATTCCCATGTAATAGATCCTTCAGAATCCATAAATTTCCAGATGTTAATTTTTTTTAAATTTTCTATTAAAGTTCCGAACACCCATGCTAAGGGTTAGTAGCCTTTCAACTAATATTTTCTTGAAAGGGTCATTCTAATTCGGTGTTAATTTACGCTTTGGGAGTGGAGGCAGAGCTTGGACTTTTTTTGTTATATCTTCTACAGAAGCCACAAATTTTTCAACTTCCGCGGCAGCACAGAAATACTGTTGTATTCTATCTGGACTTATCCCAATATGTTCGAATAGTTTTCTCAAAAATTTGACATGTTTATAGGTATTCATATTGGCATCACCAAAATTACATTCTCCTTCACGGCAAGAAATAATGGCCACACCGTCAGCACCATTTAAAAAGGCTTCCATAATGAGATGAAATCCGACTCTTCCTGTGCATCGTACTCGTATTAAATAAAAATCAGTTGAATACGATTTTCTAGTAGTACCAGTTAAGTCTGCGACAGCATAACCTCATTTTTCACATCCAAATGCGATAATCTTCCTTCCAATTTTTTCTGTTTCGATCATTTACTCACCTGTATGGTTTAATTTATTATTTCTTCTTTAGTATTGTCAAGTTTTATTTCTATTCCACAAATTCCTTTTATTTCTTCTTCAAATTGGATATCTCTATAATATTTTAGATCAATAGCCCTCGCAGGGCAAGAGGTTACACAAGCTCCACACCCTTTACATTTCAATTCATCAACCTCTGCGATATCATTTTCATTTAGATTTATTGCTTCAAAATCGCACGTTTTTTCGCATCTATGGCAACCCATACATAAGCTTTCATCGACTTCGGCAATTAGAAGCTCTTGACGGAGAATGTCATTCGATAATAATGTAGCAGCTTTACTCGCAGCCCCTAGAGCAGAACACACTGAATATGGGATATTTTTAGGCCCCGCAGCACAACCGCATATGTAGATTCCCATATCTTTAGTTTCAACAGGTTTCAAACATCCATGTATCTCGGATAAGAATCCATTTGGACCCTTACTTAATCCCAATATATCTACAATTTTTTGAGTTCCTTTAGACGGTACAATTCCAGTAGCTAACACAACCAGATCAAAATCCATATGAGTTACATTATCTTCAAGCGTCATATCGAAATATAATCGCATTGTACCATCTTGGTTTAGCTTTATATCTCCAGGTTTACCTTTGACAAAATTTACATTTTGAGCTCTAATATTTCTATAATATTCTTCATTATTTTTATCCCACGTTCGTATATCGATGTAAAATATAGTTATATCCATTTCAGGATATTCTTGCTTCAATAATTGTGCATTTTTCAACGAAACATTACAACATACAGCGCTACAGTAAGGATTAGCGCGTAATGACCTTGATCCTACACAAAGTATCATAGCAACTCTCTGTGGTGTCTTTCCATTTGAGATTTTATAAACGTGACCACCAGTGGGTCCGATAGGGCTTAACATTCTTTCTAATTCTATTTGAGTTATCACATCAGGATAAATACCATATTTATATTCGTTTGTCTCAATAATAGGATATTCATCCCACCCTGTAGCAATTATAATAGCTCCAACTTTGATATTTATGATCTCATCCTCTTGATCGAATGCTATTGCTTCAGCAGGACAAGCTCTTTCACAGTTTTTACAGTTAATACAAACTTCTTTATCAATAACTGCCAGTTTAGGGACTGCTTGAGGAAATGGAATGTAAACAGCACTTCTTTCTCCAATTCCACGATCAAATTCATTAGGTACTTTGACTGGACATTTTGTAGTACATAAACCACAACCAGTACATTTCCTTTCATCTACATACCGAGTATTCTTTCGGATCGTAACATTATATTCCCCTGTGATTCCACTAAAATTTATTATGTCACTATATGTTAGGAGATTAATATTTGGATGTTTCGAAGCATTGACCATTATAGGCGCCAAAACTCATATTCCACAATCATCAGTAGGAAAAATTCGATCAAGTTGTGCCATTTTTCCGCCTATTGTAGCTTCCTTCTCAACTAGATACACTTCTATTCCTTGGTTCGCAAGATCGAGTGCTGCATTCATTCCGGCTATTCCAGCACCAATAACTAAAGCAGATTTAGTAATTGAAATTTCTTTTCTAGGTACGATTTCTAATTCACGCGCTCTATTAATACCTGCCAATAGCAGTCTTTTAGCTTTTTCAGTCGCTTTTTCCCTCTCATTTTGATGGACAAAGGAACAATGTTCTCTAATATTGACCATCTGAAAATAATAAGGGCTTAACCCCGCTTCCATTAAAATCGCTCTATATGTAGGTTCATGAATTTTAGGGGTACATGCCGCAACAACAATTCGGTTTAAATCTAATTCTATAATATCATTTTTTATAATGTTTTGACCTGAATCACTACAAGTAAATTTATTCGTTCTAGCAACTACAACATTAGGTAACGGCTCTACATATTCTCTTAATTCCGCACAGTTCACATGCAGTCCAATATTTACACCTCACTCGCACACGTAAACTCCGATTCTTAGTTCCATGGTCTGACTTTTTTCAGACATTTATCCCACCTTAGGAATTGATCACCATGATAATTTTTTTAATTTTACAACTAAATTCTTAGTTTAAAGAAGATTATAAATCTCGTTGTTTTATGAAATTATGGAAGAAATTTATTTTTTCTGTTTAAATTTAATAATTCCAAATTCTAATAAATTGATTTAATATTCAATAAATTATTAAGCTCGTTAAATTTTTTATTTTTAAAAAATTACTCTTTAATATGTCGGAGACAGATAAAAAAGAAGAAGGACCAGAACAACTCCTTGCTCATGAAGTTATGGAGGAAATGGGATTAAAGGGGAAACCTATACCTATTATGAATAAAATATTAGAAATTATTGCTCTAGTTGGACGCGATAAAAATAAAGTTAAGGATACATACTCGCAATATAAAAAGAAAGAAGCTTTTGCTAATCAAATCATGGCAGAAGTAGGTTTAAAGGGAAAGTCAACAAGGATAAAGGTTATGAGAATAATAGATTTAGTAGGATGGGATAAGAAGAAGATAAAAACCAGTCTTTTGCGTTCTACTATAACATCTCGGATAGAACATAACTAGAAGTTGTGATTTTTCTTTTTTTAAAAAACTAAATTAAGAATTGTATATGTATAAAATATTAAAATGCAAAGTTTGTAAAAAATTAGGAGGTACTTGCCTTGCTAGATATTGAATTATTTCGAAATAATTTAGACAAAATAATTGCGTCGGAGAAGAAGAGATTTAAAAATCCTGCCAATGCAAAGATGGTTTCAGATTATGATAAAAAATGGAGGGAGAGTTTACAACAAATAGAAGAATTACAGAAAAAAAGAAATGAGACCTCAGTTACTATAGGAAAATATAAAAAGTCTGGAGAAAAGAAAAAAGCAGAGGAAGCGATAAAAAATTCGAAAGAGATAAAAAGTAAGATTGATGTTTTAGAAAACTTAAAAAAGGAGTATTTCGAAGAGCGAGAAAAATATCGTTATATCGTGGGAAATATACTTCATGAATCAGTACCTACATCCGAAAGCGAAGAAGATAATCAAATTATCAGAGAGGTTGGGAGATTACCTAAATTTAATTTTTCACCTTTAAATCATGTTAAATTAATAGAAACTATAGATGGAGCAGATACTAAAAAGGCTTCTGAAGTAGTAGGGTCTCGATTTTATTATTTAAAAGGAGATTTAGTCCTATTAAATTTAGTTTTAATGAGATTTGCATTAGATTTTCTCCAAAAGAAGGGTTATATTCCGATGTGGACACCCTTTTTTGTCAAGCACGAGATAATCAAAGCAGCTGCGGAATTGGCAGATTTTGAGGAGCAATTATATAGTATTCATGACGAAGATTTATTTATGATAGCGACTTCAGAACAAGCGTTGGCCGCTTACCACTATAATGAGATTATAGATCCGGAGAGATTACCTATAAAATATGCGGGGATCTCATCCTGTTTCAG
>JAHQWS010000029.1 GCA_029856295.1 Promethearchaeia archaeon | reverse complement strand
TACATAATGTAAGTAATTTTCTTTTTCTATCATTGGATAAATATATATAAAAGAGAATCCACTAAGGGATATGGAAAATCAGCATAAAAAGAAGAAAATACTGGAATGTAATAATGATGAGTGTGCTATAAAATATGAGATCGAAGATGACAATTATAGGGATCAACATTTATTTGAAACTCAATATTTTAATGAAAATAAAACATCATTAAGTGCATTTAATGTTCCTAACTTTCGTGAGAGAGTAATGGAACAAATTGAAATGATTACCAAATTAATTGATTGTACTAATGAACAGAAGAAAATTATTTTATCAAAATCAGAAGAAATATTAAATGCACATATTTTAAGAGCAGAAAGAAATGAAATTGTAATTCAGAAAAACACAAATATTAAAGTAGTCGCTTCTACTATTATTTGGACCGTTGCCCTCTCATTTGAAAAATTGCCTAAAATTACAAGAAAAGTAATTGTTAAACTAGCCAAGTTAAAAAAAAAATCTATTAACAATATCTCAAGATACTATATAAAGTATTTTAAAAATTTATATCCAAGAAACATTCGATATGTAGATAGATTTCGGCAACAAAATATCAAACAATGGGCCGATTCTAATAAAATAATTAAGTATAGAACAATTGATTTTTTAGAAGATTTTGTTAGAAATTCCCCATTTATTTATAAAACAGACCTATCAAAATTTCTAGATAATGGTCAAGGATATATAAATAAAAAAATGCAAGATGCACGTAAAAATACTACTTTATTATATGGAAAAGATTTAATTCTTGAATGGAAGGGGAAATTGGGCAGACATGGATTCCTCACTCCTCAACTAGAAAAACTATTTAATCATTATCTTGAAAATTCCCTTCCGATCAATAATAGAATGCAAATTTTTAAGACAGATCCTAAGATTAACTTGAATTATTTTAAAAATATAGATTCAATTGAGAAATCATATTGGTTAGGGTGGTTATTTGCAGAGGCATGGATATCTGTATCGCAAAAGTTTAATAGAAACTCTCAAGATTATTATTTTGGAGTTGAAGTTGAATGTAATGATATGATTCTGATAAAAAGATTTATTAAAGCAATTGAAATGAATCCTTATAAGGTTGTAGTAAATAAGAGACATGATAAAAAAGATTATTATATGGTAAGAGTGATGTTTTCTAACGAACTTTTCGTTAGTAACCTTGTTAATAATGGTTTTCCTGTTGCTAGTAGGCACACTGAAAAGAAATCTGGTGTAATAAGAATGCCTTATTTTAACGATCGATCCTTTGCTTTAGCTTTCTTGTTAGGTTATTTTGATGGGGATGGGTCCATATCGAGCGGCGATAGATTTAGACCAAGGATTAAATCTAAATCAAAAGAGTTTATTAAAGATATTCAAGACTATTTTAATATATCATACAATATAGAAACTTATCAATATATCAAAAATGATGGTAACATTGGAAAATCGTTTAAATTGGAACTACCGCGTCATTTATTTAATAAAATGATGGATCTTGATGAATTAGATTCTTTGGACAGAAAAAGGTTTTATTTTACAGAATAGAGCGTCAAAATTAAAAATTCAATATAGTTAAAGATATTTCTGAATTCATATTTAATTTATCGTGAAATTAAATCGTAAAATATTTTTAAATGTTATAAAACTAATGAAAAAAATGAAAAAAAAGAATTAAATATTTTCTACAATTACAGCTTCTGAAACTCCACCACCACCACAGAGAGTCGCTAATCCATAAGATACACCTCGCTTTTTCATCTCATGGATTAAAGTTACTACTATTCTTGCACCTGTACAACCAACCGGATGGCCTAAACCTATTCCAGATCCGTTGACATTTGTCTTCTCAATATCCCAATTTAATTGCTGGGCAACTGCTACATACTGAGCTGCAAAAGCCTCATTACATTCTACTAAATCGATGTCCTTATACTCCATATTCGCCTGTTTAAGAGCTAAAGGTGCACTATACATTGGACCCATCCCCATAAAACGCGGGTCATTCCCAATTTTGGAAATAGTTTTTATTTTTACTAGTGGAGTTAATCCTAACTCTTGAGCCTTGCTCATTGTAGTGACAAGAGTCATACACGCTCCATCATTAATACCAGATGAATTTCCAGCTGTTACAGTTCCATCTTTTTTGAAAGCGGGCCGCAATTTCTGGAGATCCTTTAGTGTGAGACCCGGTCTGAAATGTTCGTCCTTATCATAACTGTACGGCTTTCCCCTCTTTGGTGCTACTTCAACAGGTAAAATCTCATCTTTAAACCTTCCAGAAATAGTAGCTTTTTCTGCATTATTATGAGACCTTAAAGCGGCTTCATCTTGCATTTGTCTCGTAATTCCATATTTTTCTGCGATAAATTCTGCTGTTATACCCATAATATATCCTGGAGGTGCGAACACTTTACTTCCCGCATGAAGTCCCTCCATTAAACCACATTTTAATTCTGTATTACCTAATCGGGCTCCATAACGGGCGGAGGGTAAATAATACGCTACATTACTCATCGCTTCAGTTCCTCCCGCTAAAATAATTTCGCCCTGACCAGTCATAATATCAGTCCACGCACATCTTATAGCCTCCATTGCGGAAGTGCATACACGATTGATTGTCATCGCAGGTACTTCATATGGTATGCCAGCAATTAGAGCCGCGTTTCTTGCAACATTCATTTCTTCTTGCGGTTCCAAGCAGCAACCAGCTTTGACATCTGAAATTATACTAGGATCGATACCATTTGATTCTATACAGTCCTTTATTACAAACGAAAGTAATTTACTCGCATTGTAAGGCAAAAGCGATCCTCCAAATTTACCAATTGCTGTTCTTTTAGCATAGGCAATAACAATTTCCTTTCTTTCCATATTTCTCATCCCCATATATCTATATTTCGGAATTTTTTAATATTTGTTAAAACGTAAGATTAACAAAAAAGGTTTCTAATTATAAATAAAAAGCAGAAGAAAATGATAAAGAACAAATAATTCCCTTTTCTATGGTTAATAGTTTTTAATTAAAATTTTTTCAGCTAAAATTCATATATATATTTATATATTACTTTTATTTTCTAAATAACTAAAGTATAAGTAAATTCAATTTGAATTAGTCAACTATTTGTAATTGAATGGGAGAATTCTATGGAGTCGCAAACATTGGAAAGATCTAGTAATCAAATTAATATTAAATTAGTTCTGCTAGGAGATGGGAGTGTAGGGAAAACATGTTTAGTAAACTATTTCTTAAAAAAAAAGTTCTTCAAAAATTACATTCCTACAATTGGGTCAATTATCTTGAAAAAGGACTATAAATTAGATGATATTCAATTGAAGATTAATATATGGGATATAGGAGGCCAAAAATCATTTAATCCATTAAATCCTTCATTTTATACTAATGTTGATGCCGCATACTTAGTTTTTGATCTAAATAAACCTAAAGAGACATTATCTGATATCAAGAAACAATATTTAAAAAATTTGGAAAAATACGCAACTAATTGTCAAACGATTGTAGTTGGAAATAAATTAGATTTAATAAATCTTGAAAAAGATTTAGAAAAAATAATTAAGAAGTATTTTATAAGTAATGTTCCTTTAGTGATAACTTCTGCGAGAAGTGGAATAAATGTGGCAGAAACCTTTGAATTATTAATATATAGTTTTCTACAAGAATATGAAAGAAGCTATCCAGAATATTTTGGCGTTGCTATTAAATTTCTTAATGCCTTAGGTAAAGACGAAAATGATTTAATGAGCAGGCTATTAAATATAGGTGATATTGATTCTTTAAAACTTCAAAAGGAGAAGCCAAAAGAAACAGCAGCCCCCATAGAAGTGGAGGAGGATGGTATAAAAGTTGAAGCTATAGTTCCCTCAGAGTCAGAGGAACATATTATCGATAAATATTTTCCTATTAAACATGATTTAGAACAAATGGATGTAATTCAAAATGAGATAATTAAAGAATTCAATAGCATTCTGACTAAAGTCGAAGAATTAATAGTAGGTCTTAAAAAGACACCAATTGATTTCTTATTAGACTCAATAGACAATACAAAAGAACAATTAGAGGTAATAAAAGAGAATTTTAAATCAAATCTGCAATCAATAATGAATTTAGAAAAGAAAAAGAAAAATTTTGAATGATATCAAAAGTGAGCAAAAATGGTAAAAAAAGAATTAGAAACTCAAATGAAAGAGATTCAGATATTAAAGGAAAAAATCGATAATATTAACCAAAAATTAAAAGATCAAACCAACAAAATTGAGAAAAAAATAGAGGACCAATTTAATAAACTTGATCAAAAATTTACTAATCAGATCAGTGAACTTATTCAAATGGTAGACGATCGAATTGGAGAATTTGATCAAAATATAAAAACCATAGCTAATGATTTTAAGGTTAAGGTTAAGTCTGTTAGTGAAGACATTCAAAGTAAATTAAATATATCTCAAGACAATATTCAAACCCAAATTGATGCCAAAAATGAAGTTTTAGCAGATATGATTAAGAAGTTTGATGAGCAATTTATAAAAGATAAAAGGCATATAAATGAAGAATTAGAAACGCTTAAAGGACAACAAGATGTACTAAAAATATCTTATACTGTAAATGAAAAACAATTATTAGAAAAAATTGAAGCTATGATATCTGGTCAAGTCCGAAATGCGTGTGGTGATAAAGAAAGGGATATACTTATGAATATATGGATGAAAGAGTTAAAAGACATAATTCATGACTTTGAAAAACTAAAAAAAGTGCATCCTCAGGAATTTAATATAAAGATGAATGAAATTGCGAGCACAATTGAATTATTTAAGCAAAAAATTATGAAATAACCATTCTAAAATAAAAAAAAAGAAGTTATGAAGTCTCTCTCAAAGGAGGTATATAGACTTTTCTCATACCTTCTAATAACTCTATAGCTCCTTGAGGACAAAAGTGTGCACAAAGTCCACACCCTATACAGCGAACTTTATCAACTTCGGCTTTATCATTATCATTTAAATTAATGGCATCAACAGTACATTTTTCTACACAAGTACCGCACCCTACACATAATTCCTCATTTACACTTGATAAATAGTATGTAGAGTTTATTAAAGGCAATACGCCTTCTCGCCATAACTCAAACGTAGCACAACAATCAACACAGCAGTTGCAAATGCTTGTTTCTTCTTTAGTAATGTCTGAATGTGGATGAAAAGCTTTATGAACCAAGCCAGCTTCTTCGGATGCCTTTAATAAATTTAGAGCTTCTTCTTTTGAAATCATTCTTTGGAAGCCTTGTTCTACGCAAAATCGAGCTGATTTTCCTAAAGTAAAACAGTTCTCTCTAAGGTCCGTAACTTTACAAGGTTCGCCTAACAGATCTTTATGTTGGCGGCAGAAACAATGACCTACAGCGATGTCATCAAATTTATCTACAAGTTCCTCAATTTTTTGAGCAGGTATAATTTCTTCCTCAGGAACTTCAACTTCCTTATTAACGGAAATCTTTACTTCTTCACCTGAAACACTTTGCCCAATTACCGGAACGGTTCGATCTATTGGAGGTAATTTCTTAAAGACCGGAATAAACATCTCGTATTTATCGTGAATTAAGTCTTTTGCCTCATCGAATAATTTTTTAAATAATATCGCTAGTCTTTTTTCCTGTTCCGTATATTTAATCTTTTCCATTAGGAGATACTCGAATGGTCCAACCATCATTAGCGGTAACAAGCGATAGACCATAATACCCTGACTATTTGGTTGATTAAAAATAACACCCTTCTTAGCAAGATAATTCACATGCTCTAATATTTCTTCTTCAGACATTTTACTGCTTTTCTTCAATTGTTCCATTGTTTGAGAAAGTCTCCTTTTAAAAGCCATTATAAAATCAAGGTCTTCTTCTCTAATTATATACCGAATTATTTCCAATAGGGTATCCGTTAAAGGAAATGGTAAAATCCCAGCCTTTATTATAACCTGAGCTGCTTTCTTATATTTTTCTTCCGACGACATTATTAATCTTTACAATTATTATTTTTCTTTATAGAGATATTTAATACAAATCAAATTAATCTTATTAAAATCCTTAAAATCCCATTTTTAAATAAAAATTTAGTTCCGTGATCTTTCAAGTATTAATTCTGCCGCTAAATTTCCTGTATACATTGAAACTGGATAACCCCCTAAAAAAGGTTCCAAAACGGAATATATACCAACCATTAATAGTCTTTTTATCGGATTTTCAATCAATAATTTCGTATTTAATCTTAATTTTTTAATATCTCGAGACCATCCGGCAACTGAGCCCCCATATCTCTGACCCCAATCCGAATAAGTAAGAGGTGTAGCAATTTCCATAACTTCAATAGCGTTTTCTAATCCAGGTAATATATTTCCAACTGTTTTAATTAATTTAAACGCTAAATTCTTTTTGTATTCTAAATATCCTTCTTTTCTTCTTTTTTCACCTAATCTCCAAGGGACAAAATGAGAGTAAGGCATATTGATTCTTAAAACTAAACTCTTTTTGTTGTTAGGAGCAAATTCAGGAGATTTATTGGACCATACACAAATTTCAATTTCTTTATTTTCAAAATTTTCAGGGTCTTTAGTAATAGTTTTTTCAATTTTTAGCCTATAAAACAAATGGTTAGCTCGAATTTTACTAAGATCGACTTTGTTGGGATTTAATCCTAAGTAGACGCATAATTCAGACCCTGTATAAGCCGTATTTCTAACAATGTTTAAATGGTCCTCAGGTAGATTTTTTGGATTAATTAGTTCTAAGAAAACTTTTTTATAGTCGGCATTTGCCACTATCCATTTTGATTTATAAATTTGATCATCAAAAGTTTTAACTCCAACAGCTTTATTATTTTCAATTACTACTTCTTTTACAGGAGTATTTAGTTTTATCTCTCCACCATTTTTTATTATTGA
Source organism: Promethearchaeia archaeon (assembly GCA_029856295.1). GTDB lineage: Archaea > Asgardarchaeota > Lokiarchaeia > Sigyniarchaeales > SOKP01 > LW40-45. The sequence goes on along the minus strand of JAHQWS010000029.1, from coordinate 3,022 downwards.
TTCATTTAGTAGTTGATTTATTCCATGAATCCCGCATGATGGAAACCAGATTCCTTCCTTAGACATAACATTCCACATGAAGGCTAAATGGACCATGCTCATAACGGGCTGAAAGGTGCCTTGGGAACCTAAAAGCCTTTTGAGATTATCATCTTTTATATATTTGTTTAGAAGATCTTTTGAATTGATTCTATTATATTTATTAATAATATCAAACTCAGCTTTATGCATCTTTAACATTCTTTCAGCTGCGATAGCTTTTTTTTTTCCAATTAAGAAATCTGGATGCCATTCATAAACCTTTTTTATTGCATCAATAACATTATTCAATTCATCAAAAAATAAGTCTATTCCGTCTTTTTCTCTATTAAAATGTGTTTTTAGATTTTCTCTAAAATTATTCCATTGTTGGGAATAAATAATATCTATGTTTGGAGAGATTAGCTGGAAGTGATTTATTTCAAATTCAATTTCCTCTCTAACGTCCATTTCTTTCAATAATTTCTTTACTAATTTAGGAAAACTAAATGAGAGAGGTCCCATTGGAAAAATATAGCCCTTTCTTTTAAATATGTGACTTGTTCCACCAATATGAGAAATTTTTTCAAGAATTAGAATTTTTTTTCCATTTTTAGCTAATTTCGCAGCGCAAGATAATCCTCCTACTCCAGCACCAATAATGATAATATCATACATAATTTAGTTCCTCATTAAAGATAATAAAAAATAATAAAAAAATCTTAGATAAAAATTGGAATTTAATCTTTCTTTTATTTTGATGCTTTAATTTTTATTTAATAACTGCAAATTAAATAGTTTTAAATAAATCCTTTTAAACTATTAATTTATAAAATAAAATTATTCTCGTTATAATTAAAAAGACTAAATGAGGGAGTATTTTATATTAAAAATATGGATAAAGAAGATAAAGATGAGGATTTCTATGCTCCTGACGTACCTCCTCCACGTAAAACACCAATTATTCCTTTAGATTCAGAAGAATTATCTATGGATATAATAAAGAAGGTTGAAAAGATAGATACTGAAGAAGTGAAACCCGTTATCATACATTGTGAAAGATGCAATAAAAACGTGTTAATTCCAATCCCTAAACAGGCAGTTTTAGAATCAAAAAAGAGAGAAGTTCTTATTAACTACGTTCATAAAAATAATATAAATAATGATAAGCATTGCCTTGTATTTGAGGTTGATCATGATTTTAATATCTTATTACCAAAGGTTATTGATGTTATTATTTCTACTGTTTCAACCCCCAAAAAGGAAGAAATTGATAAAGCAAATAAATCATCAGCTATTCGATATGTTATAATTAAATGTGAAAAATGTGAAGAAAATATTCACGTACCCGTTCCAAGAAAAATTATTGAAGAATCAAAATTACCTAAAACTCCCATAACATTTGTTCATAAAAGTAAAAAAGATGATGATCCTCACTCAGTTATTTTATATTTAGATAATCATTTTCAAGATCGCGACACACGGTTTCCTGATATTCTTATTTTATATTTGTTCCCTTATTGGTTAAAAAAAAAATTTTGCTTTACTTGTAGGTAAATTTTATTTTCAGCGCTTAATCTTAAAATAATTATTTGGTTAATAATTAATGTTTTAATTATTCAATAAAATAGTAAAATTAGAAGATTTAAGATTTAGAATTTTTAAAGGTTGAGAATTTATGGTAAATTGTTTAATTGTCGGGCATGGAGCAAGAGAGCATGTGATTGGTGAATCACTAGTGAAAGGTGGTGCAAATTTATATGCCTACATGAGTTTTAAAAATGCTGGTTTGGAAGATTTAAGTAAAGATGTTAAAATTCATTCTGAAATGGACTTTCGAGAGATAATAAAATTTGCTAAGGATAAAAACATAGATTTTGCAATAATAGGGCCAGAAGCGCCCCTCTGCGTTGGTATTGTGGATGCGTTAGAAAAAGGGGGAATTCCTTGTGCCAGCCCTAAGATAGAAGCAGCCCAATTAGAAGGTTCAAAAATATTCATGAGGCAATTGCTTACAAAATTTAATATTCAATCAAATGTAATGAGTAAAAGATTTTCCTCTATGGAAGGCGTGAAAAATTATATTGATGAAATAGGAGAGGAAAATATTGTAGTAAAACCAGATGGTTTAACAGGCGGTAAAGGAGTTATGGTCTTTGGAGATCATTTATTTTCTAAGAAAGATATAATAGATTATTGCCAAGAATTAGTTGATAAGAGAAGTCCTTTTTTATTAGAAGAAAAGTTAGATGGAGAAGAGTTTACACTCCAAACCTTTGTAGATGGTAAAAATGTGATCCCTTCTCCATTAGTTCAAGATCATAAAAGAGCTTATGAAAATGACGAAGGTCCAAATACAGGAGGGATGGGATCGTATTCCATGGAAGATCATCTTATGCCCTTTATAACCCAAGAAGATGTTGATATTGCTTTAGAAGATATGAGAAAGACAGTAAAAGTATTGAAAGTAGAAACAGGAGCGGAGTATAAAGGACTTTTGTATGGTCAATTCATGAAAACTGCAAAAGGGTTAAAGATCATCGAGTATAATGCACGGGGGGGTGATCCTGAAGTAATGAACATCCTGCCTCTTCTAAAGACTAATTTTGTTGATGTATGCTGGGCGATGATTAATGGTAATTTAAATACATTAAATATTGAGTTTGAGAAAAAAGCTACTGTATGCAAATACTTAGCACCTGAAGGATATCCTGTCTCTCCTAAAAGAGATGAACCAGTGAAAATTAATAAGAAAAAATTGGAAAATATTGGTGCGAAATATTACTACGCATCGGTATATCGTGAAGGAGAAAATATTTATACAACAACATCGAGGGCAATGGGTATTCTTGGTATTGCAGATAATCTTGAAGAGGCTGAAAAGATCTCAGAAAAGGGAGTAGGATGTGTTGAGGGTAAATTGTTTCATAGAAAAGACGTTGGTACCTTAAAATTATTACAAAAGCGTATTGATCATATGAATAGCATCTTATTAAAATAGAAC
>JAHQWS010000028.1 GCA_029856295.1 Promethearchaeia archaeon | reverse complement strand
GAATTATATTACCAAAAAATTTGATAATTTATGGTTGTCAAGATTATCCTAGTGAGGAATATATATCTATAGAGGACTCAAGAGTAAAGAAATTTGTGGATTGTTATCTATCCTTTGAAGAAAAGGGCGTAAAAATTATTCCTGGAACAAACGATAAAAAGAATATGATAAAGAAATTAGAAAAAGCTTTAGAAAATTGTAGTGTGCCGTACATTTACATCTCATTTGATGTAGACGTTGGGATTTTTAAAGAAATTCTTGCGGCTCGGTTTATGAATGTTATAGGAATTGAAAAAGAATTAATCTTAAATGCTGCAAGAACCATAAAAGAATTCATGGAATTAAAAAAATGTGAATTAGTTGGATTAGATTTTTTAGAAATTGATACGTATATGCTTGGTAGAGAACTCAAAAAATCGGGAAGGATAGATCGAACAGTTGAAGTAGTAGATGATTTCTTAGAGATAATAACTTAATCTATTTTCTATTTGATGTTTTTCTTTTTATACATCTTAGGATCTTTCTTCTCTAGTGTAAGAGGATCTCCACCGTACTGAACCTTTTTTCCCTGATAATAAAGCGTTGTTTTTTCTTCGCAAACTTTATCCCATTCTTCTAATCCAAGCTTTTGAATCATTATTGAATTATATACTTTAGAATTATGAGGAGCAAAAATCTCAAAATTCACAATCGGTTGGAGCATTTCGCAAGGAAAATCTTCACATTCATAACAGAAATCATATCCTTTACTTGTCACACATTCGTAAGTTTTACACAAAGGAAGTTTATGTACTAATCCTTTTTGCTCCCGGCATCCTTTGCAATTATAAAATTTCACCCCTGGACATCTTTTGCAGTAGATCCCACAAGGCGCATGCCATTCTTTTAAATCTTCACTCATAACTAATGCACAATTTGTGTTTTATTAATTATTAGCTAGTAGGTTTTAAAATTGTTTTTGTTTTGAAATTAAGTTACTATGTCTAAATAAAATTAAAATATCTTTTAAAAGAAATTCATTCAATGCCGAGCAGCCTTGCTGCATTATGATATAGCCACTTCCTTTTTACCTTATCTTTTAATGGAAGATTCATAACCCCGTCGGCTAACTGTTTAATTGATTGTCCCATAAACAACCAAGTAGATCCAAAAAGGATTCGATCTTGAAGAATTGAATTTCCGTAATGAATAAGTGGTTCCCATCCAGTGCCGTTCATTCCAATATATTTGGGAAGGTATGAAGCAATGTCAATATAAATATTTGGATTACGCCAAGCAACAGCAACCATCTCATTAATCCAAGGCCATCCACCATGTCCGGCAATCATTTTTAATTCCGGAAAATCTTGAGCTACAACGTCTAAATAGATTGGCCTTTCTACTTCCATTGAAAGGGTTGAATAATTAACAGATAAATGGAACCAAATAGGAATCTCAAGTTCCACGCATGTAGAATAAATTGGATACATCTTTGCATGACTGGGGGGGATTTTAAACATGAATGGTCTTACTGCCACTCCTCTTAGCCCTAAATCGTAAGATCTTCTAATCTCTCTAACTGCATCCATTCCTTTTAAGGGATCTATCCCTGCAAAACCAAAAAATTTATTTGGAAATTTTTTAACGATCTCAGCATAATATTCATTTGGAAGCCCTGCTATTCCACTTGGTGTTTCTTCATCAAGATTAAAGATAATTGCTTTTTCTACACCCATTTTGTTAAGTTGTACTATAAATTCTTCTACAGTCATAGTCAATTTTCTAATCTTCGGCAAGAATGGCTCAACAGCCTCTTTAAGTTCAGTTAGACTTAAAGATGCCTTCATATTGTAAAGCTCTTCAGCTGTTATGCCTAATAATGGAGCAACTCTCGGACCAAATACGTCCTTTAGATATCTTGACATTTGGGGGGGCAATGATACTAATAAATCAATGAACACCTCCTCAGTTGGCACATAGCAAAGCGAATCGATTATTTTATATTTCATATTTATCCATCCTGCTTATTTCTAAATTTTTAGAATTTTTTAAATTTAACTTAAATTATAAGACAAAAATTTATAATTAAAATTTAGTTTTAATATTTCAGCTCAAAAATCGCCGTTTAAAAAAAGTCATGTATTTTCAGCTCCTAGGAGAAGGAATTAGTCGCGATATAATCCTTTTAATGCGCTTTCTTGCTGTAGTCATAATTTTCTTTATGGCATTTCAAGTTGGAAAAAAAATAAAAGACACTGGGATCTTCTCAACAACAACAGGTTTTGCAGTTTTTCTTATATCTCTTGGATTGTTTCATTTTCTTATTGCGCTTCCGAATTTATATAATAAAGTTTTGCCTGAATTAGTTTATTATACAGCAATTAACACAATATTTTTGACTGGCATGTTTTCATTTATATTTTTTACAGAACTGGACAAATATCTTCACAGTTCTCTTCGAAACAAAGAGAAGATATTTTTTCCACTCTCCATTATCTCCTTGGTTGGAGTAATTATTTTAGGAATTCTCGCATTTTTTCTAATTATTAGTGTTGTTTTTGTTTTTATGTTTCTAGTTATACCATTAATAATTGCAACTAATATTTTTTTGAAACCATATAAATCATTTGAAATTATAAAGCGTTCAAAAGTCAGAGAATTGTTTTACCTGGGTTTATCCTTAGCTGGTTTATCAAATTTTTTGATTATGGATATTTTTTTCTCGCTTTTAGGCTATTGGATTGTTTTTTTCATAAATACTATACTAATCATTTTGGGAGGTTTATTAATGACTTGGACGTGGAATAAATTGCCCAGCCTATCTGAACTGGACTGGATGTTAAAATTGGAAAGGTTATTAGTAATTCATCTTGAATCATCCAGATTAATGTATAATTATAATTTTCAAATATCAAATGAAAAAGCTCCAGTAGTTCAATTAGAAGGTGATTTTGTAAGCTCAGCTATTGGAGGAGTAAATGTAATCTTAAGAGAAATTTTAGCTAGTAATGGACATATTGAAGAAATAAATCATGGAGATAAAAATATAATCTTTTCACATGGAGTTGCGACAGCTTGTATTCTAATCACAGCAGGGTCTTCTTCCGAATTCAAATATCGCTTAAAAATGTTTCACTTATCATTCGAAAAACAATTCGGAGGAGAAAATCTAAAGAAATGGAAGGGTGAATTGAAAGTTTTTGAGAAAGCTAATAGCCTAATTAGTCAATTCTTTGCCTTATAAAAAGACGCACAATTGAAAATCAGAAAATTCTTAATGTATTCTCTTTTAAATCCAATAGCATACTATTTCTTTTGGTTATTAACATGGGTCGTACGGTACCTTCTTTTAGGCCTGCTTTAGAACATGAAATAGAAAGCTGGAAAGATTTTAAAAGGGCACTTCGTCCTCAAGAACAAGAAATTTTGAATAAGTTAATGAATTTCGCGCGAATTCATGCTGATGCGGGGAGTTTAAGTGCGAGACCCATGCTTTCTGAAATTCTTTTTATGTCTTTTGCTATTGAGCAAGAAAAAAAAATAGAGATGTTAGAGAGAAAGGTTAAGGAACTGGAAGAAAAAATAAAGGGAAAAAAATAGAATTGGATCGTTTCGAGCAATTTGATGGATGGCTTTTAGATGTCTCAACGTGTAGCGAGGGGATCATCCTTTGGATAAAAAAGGGGAAAAAGATCTTGGAGATATTTCATGAATTCTCCCCCGAATTTTTTGCTGTTCCAAAGAAAAATATTGGTAGTGATTTTAAGAGATTAAGGAATATTATCGAGGTGCATCCTAACGTAAAAAATGTAAGGGTTTGTGAGAAATTTGTGAAGTTGGAGGATCATAAAAAAACGAAAATCTTTGGCGTGTCTGTATCAACACCTTCGGAATTCAAAGCAACAATCAATGAAATTGACGAAATTGGGCTTTTTACTTTGTATAATACTGATTTACCAATCTCACAGATGTATTTTTATGTAAAGGATTTATTCCCTATGTCTTTTTGTAGTTTTAAGGTCAAAACTGAAAAAAACAAGAAGTGTAAAAGCAGTATATTACGCTTAATCTCTTTAGAGCTTAAGGATGATAACGAGGAACTGTTTTATGAGTTACCCCCTCTCAAGGCAGTGTGGCTCGATATTAAGGTTCAGCAACAAGGGTTAAGATCTTACTATAACGACCCGCTTGCGTATGCTGAAGTTAGTGTCGTTGAGAAGGATAAGATGAATAATATCCCTCGAGCTGATGGATTGAGAAGGAGGAAAATTCTCGTTGACAAGGCTGACGAAGCAGAGACTTTGAAGGCAATCAGTAGATTAATTGAAAACCTCAATCCTGACATTATTCTTACGCAAGGCGGTGATGAATTTGTATTCCCATATCTGGCAGCTCGAGCATCAGTAAATCATGTATCGAAAGAGTTATATTTCTCTCGAACAAAAACACCGCTTAAAAACTGCATTTTTGACCTTTCAGGAGGATCAGATCATTATATATCCTACGGGATAATTAGGCGCCGGTCAAAAACACAGGTATATTTTACTGGACGATTCCATTTGGATACAACTACCTACGGAAGCTTGCACTTTAGCGAGGGAAACATTCCCGGAGTAATCGAGGTTGCTCGCATCTCTCGAGTGCCGTTACAAAGATTGTGTAGAGTTACAATTGGTGGTGCACTTCAATCAATACAGTTCTATAATGCGTACAAACTTGACCACCTCATTCCGCCTTTTAAAAAAAGCCCTGAAGGATTCCAAAATGGCATGGACTTAATCAGAAGTGATCGAGGGGGACATATATTCGAACCTTTAATCGGAGTTTTCGAGCAAGTCGTCGAATTAGATTTCTCTTCAATGTATCCCTCTTTAATGGCTAACTATAATATTTCTTCCGAAACACTTAACTGTAAATGTTGTAAAGATGATGGCACGGGTATAAAAGTGCCTGGATTAGATTTTCACATATGCTCAAAAAGAGAAGGCATAATTTCAAAGTCGATCAGTCTACCGCTAACAAAGAGATTGAAATGCAAGAAATATGTGAGAAAGACAGGGGATCTTAGATATAAATTTACTGATATAGCGCTAAAATGGGTGCTTGTGGTAAGCTTTGGATATCTGGGATTTAAAAATGCTCGATTCGGTAAAATTGAGGCACATCAGACTGTTTGTGCGTTTGCTCGCGAATTCCTTATGCGGTCTTTTGAAATTGCTCAAGCATACGGTTGTCGAGTGGTGCACGGAATTGTAGATTCTATGTGGCTTCAAGATACTTTGGGTAGGTCTCCTGAAGAATTCGAGAGGGTCACAAAAAAAATTGCCAAGAAAATTTCAGAGGAAACAAACATTCCTATGAGCTGGGATGGAAGATTTAATATCATTGTCTTTCTTCCTTCTCAAGCGGAGCCTGATGTTCCGGCTCTCAGCCATTACTGGGGCATTAAAACTGATGGTGAGACGAAGGTAAGAGGAATTGAAGTGCGACGAAGAGATATACCAAGGATCATCAAAGAAGCTCAATATACTTTTATAGATGTTTTTAAAGGTGCAATCTCTGTAAAGGAATTCATGGAAAAAATACCCGATGTAGTGAGAATACTTTACGAATATGCTGATAGAATTGAAAGTGGCTCTGTTTCAAGGGAGGAACTTTCCATTCGACAAAGAATTTCTAGAAGACCTTCGCAATATAAGGTCAATTCCTATCAAGCAGTTGCCGCAAAGCAATTAGAAAGATCTGGTGTCATGGCTACTCCTGGAAAAAATGTCAACTACATCATTCTTAATGCAGAGGCAGATCCTGATTTTCCCGAGAAGAAAGTAATACTTTCTGATCTATACGACAAAAAAAAACATCAATACGACAAAAAAAAATACATCGAGTTATTAAAAAGGGCTTTTGAAAATATATTTCCGTTCGAATTTCCCGACCTTGAAGACTTCTCGAAAACCTATTTCCACAGAAAATCCACTCAAAAAAGTTTGTTGGGTTTTGTTAAGGATGGATTCTGAGCTATTTTCTTATCTTTAATATTGTTTTTTTTTTGAAAATTCATAATACAGGGGTATTATCTTAATAAGTGTTTTAGAAAATTTCCACTCTGTTCTGATTTATTTTTCAATAAAACAAATTTAAGATCATGTCAAAAGCAGTTTCTTATTTTGATTGGGAATTGAATTTTCGGAAAAAACCTCTATCAAATCATAGTTCTGAAAATATAACAAAGAGAGCTAGAAATAAAGAAAATTGTAATTCCCTTGGAATTTCTGATAAAAAATTCCAGGAATTCATGAAAGGTTGGAGAGAAACAAACCTTTAGAAATTAAATGTCTGTAAGCATACCGACAAAAAAATAGCATTTTGTTTTTAAAATGTTCAATTTCAATTAGAAATTTCGTTCTATTGATACGTAAAATGAAGATGAAAACAAAATCGTTTATAAATTAACTTTATTAATTTATCAAATTTTGTCAATTTTGTCATTTAATAGAGATTACATCAATGTCAAAACCAGTTTCTTATTTTGATTGGGAATTATGTTTCAGAATAAACACACGTTTACGAAATAAATCAGAGTTCAATAGAGATACCAAACATGTTAAGATAAAAGTTAATTCGCTTGGAATTATTGATGAACACTTCAAAGAATTTTTGAAAAAATGGAAGATGAAAAATCTTTAAATTAATTCATGGAGGGATTATTGTTTGAACATCGCAATAAAAATGGATAAAAATGAGCTTGATTACCAGTTAGTATCGCTCTCTAAGCAAAAGGAAGATTATGATAAATTGCTATATTATTATAAAAAACCTAATAAGGGAATTATTGAATTAAAGCATGATGTTGACGATAAGTTATCAAGAGTAATAAAATTATACACTTTGCTTTAATAAAATTACTATACATACTCGATAGTAGCGGGGGGTTTTGGAGTTACATCAAAATATACATTTTTCGTTTCAGTAATTCCTAGTAGTTTTTGTTTTAGATCATTTAATACTTCAATCGGTAAATTTGTAACAGTTGCCGTTCTTGCGTCTTTACTATTAATAGATCGAATTACAACATCATATTTTCCTCCTGATTTACTTCCTAATTCATAGAAAACTCTTGCATACCCTGTAATATGTGAGGCTTTATTTACTAATACTTCATAATTCCAATCTCCTTTTTCGCATAGCGGTAGTTCATAGGTTCTCTTCCCATCTAATAAACCAGTAACTTTTGTATTTAGGATATCTTTCCCTATTGCGGCAAAAACTTGAAAAGGTTCTTGTTCTCCGTTATCATTAATAATCATAGCTTTCCCAAATTTTTCTTTATAGTAATCTTCCACTGTCGATTCAACGAGGTCATGCACTTTTTTCTCGAATTTGAGGTTTTCCCGTGTAACAGGGCCCACGATTCTAGCAGAAAGAGCAGGACCTGGAAAAGCTTTCCTATAAATCAACTCTTGAGGTTGTCCAAGATATTCAAGCACGTTCCTGACTTCATGTTTAGTCAAACTAGCCACTGGTTGGATGGTTGCCTCCACATCATATTCGATTTCGACATTGTGCTGGCTTTTCACAAATCCTTGAAAATTTTTCTGCATTAACTCGTTTTCTTCTTTAAGGGACATATTTTCTTTTAAATCTGAGATCTTGACACCAAAACTTTCTTCAATATCTGGCAAAATTGTTCCATCCGCAAGTAGTTCACAATTTTCTTCTTTTATTACCTTATTTATCGTTTCTGAATAAGCAGCCTTGAAAAGCTTTCTTTTACCTTCAGCATCTCCCTCACCGAATATTTTTGGCAAAAAACTGTTTCGTATATCTAATATAATCACATCAGGAAAAAGCTTTTTAATATATTCTCGTTCTTCAACATTTCTTATAATTCTCATAAGACCATGATCAATAAATACAGGAATAGTGTCAATCTTAGCTTGTTTAAGTAATAAGTAAGCTGTAGCGCTATCGATACCCCCTGAAAGAGCACAAAAAACTTTCTTATCTTTTGCGTGTTTTTCTAAAAACTGAATAGCAGCTTCAACAAACTTTTTGGGTTCCCGAGGAGGATCTATTAAGCGATGGTTTAACATAACATAAAGTAATGTTCATATTAAAAAAAGGGCTTTTATTAAGCAGTTATGATGTAAAATAATAGAAGTAAAAATTCAAGTTAATTTTTTGTTTAAATACCTCTAACCTTAAGAAAATTAAGAAAAAGTTTATATAGAGAAAAATTTATATTAATTAATAATAATGGCTCTATTTACTACTACATCAAATACATTGTTACGCGTCTTAGGCGTTGTAGTATTAGTAGTAGTATTATAAAGCAAGCAAGCGAATCTAACCTTTTTCTTATAAACCTTCCACGGATTTGTTTGCTTGGCGCGCGAGATTTATTTGAAAGGGGTCATATTCGAGTAATATGCTGCTTAGAGGTCTAAAATAGATAAAAAATAATAACAAAAAAGAGGTGGAAAATGACTGTAATTCGTGAAAAAGATATTATTATGCCAGAAATCAGTGAAGAACCATTTGATTATAGTGAAATTTTTGATGCAACTAATTTCCCAAATTCTGTAGAATGTTATCTCATCGATAAAGACATAGCATGGTAATAAATTAGATTTTTTCTAATATTCTCATTGGTTCTTTTAAAAATTATTTAAGATTTATAATATTTTAATTTAACATTGTTTTTATTAAATCTTTTTCTAATTATATTAATTAAATTCTTCAATATCTAATCTAGGATAATTCTATAACAAGATTTAAATAGTTGGTTTAATATCTAAGTTATAACAATATTTGAAACTCAGATTTAGTTTATTTTTAGAGATAAAGAATTGAATTGAGGTGTAGATTAAATGGAACTATCAGCCGATTTTTATGAAGAAGAAGAAAAAAAGACTGAAGATAAGCCGTTTCACGAATTTTTTTACTCTACTATATTTGATATGTCTGATATCAGACCAGGCGAAATAGAAATTGAAGATGAGATAAAAATGGGGTATTTATGGCGCCGCTACGGGAAGCAAGAACCTGAGTAATCAAAATTATTATATATTTTTAGTTTATTACTTGTTCTATTCTTTCTAATGCTACTTGTATCCTTTCAATTGGTTGAGTTAATGCAATTCGTATAAATCCCTCCCCATATTCACCAAATCCTATTCCAGGCGTAAGGACTACTCCTACATTTATCAATTTTTTAACAAATTCCATACTATTTTCCTCTCCCTCTGGAATTTGAGTCCAAATATAAAAAGTCGCTTTTGGTTTATTACATTCCCATCCAATATCATTTAGTCCCTTTATTAATACATCTCGCCTTTTTTCATAAATTTTCATATTTTTCTCAACAATTTCAGGCCTCTTCTCTGATTTATATTCATTTAAACCTTTAGCAACTGCTTTCTGTATAAAAATTGAACACCCCGAATCAATTTGAGATTTGACTTTCCTTAATCCACTAATTATCGTTTCATTTCCTACAGCCCAACCGCATCGAAATCCTGTCATGCAAAATATTTTAGATGCACTATTAATTTCTATATGATCTCTGTTAACTTGGAGTAATGATGGAGCAATATAATCGTCAAATGTAAATTCTGAATATGGATTGTCATAAACTATGAAAAAATTATAGTCTTCTGCGTAATCAACTACTTTTTTTAAATATTCTAAAGGAGCTATTGCCCCCGTAGGATTGTTAGGATAATTTAAATACATCATCTTAGCTTTTTTCAGAATTTTTGTGCTAATTGCTTCTAAGTCAGGAAGAAAATTATTTTCTTTTTTTAATGGCATGATGAAAGGATTCCCATCGCATAATTTTGTCGCACCATTTTCATATACAGGATACCCCGGATTTGGACAAAGAACTATGTCTCCAGGATTGATAAAAGCTCTAGCAATATTTGCTACTCCTTCTTTGCCCCCAAGTACATTTGTAACTTCCCTGTTTAAGTCTAAATCCAATCCAAACCTTACTTTATACCATCTAGCCACAGATTCTCTAAAGAATTCTTCTCCACTACTAGTTGGATAGTTTTGATTTTCGGGAATTTTAGCTTGTTCAATCATCTTGTTTATGCTTACTTCT